>JACTVF010000363.1 GCA_019695435.1 Methanoregulaceae archaeon
GCCGGGATCGTGGACAAGATCCCCGCAGAACTCGTTGACGATTGGCGACCAGAACCGGGAGTCGTCACAGATCTCAAAGGCGATCAGGGGCGATGGGGATGCGGTGCTCTTTTCCATGAACGGCAGGGTTGTACCCCCGCCGATCCGGTAGGACCGTGACCGGGTGCCGCCCTCTGCACGGGTTGCACCGAGAACAACTTCTCCCACTGTACTCGTCCAGCCAAAGTTCGGGTCAGGTATCATCTCTCACCTCACATCAGGGGTTTCATCGCAAGCGCCGGGTGGGCGACGCGGGCGAGGAAAGCGGTCAGATCCTCGATGGTTGCTGCGGTATTCTCATCCGCGATCTTGTCAAAGAGGCCGGAGAGTCCCTTGCTTGTAAGCAGTGCGACAAGCCGGGGCTTTAGTTCCTCTTTTAACTGTGAGGGCATCCAGACAAGGCGTTCTATCCCACCCTCTCCCTGAAGGAACCGATCTGAGAGGATATAATTTTTCGAGATCCCGGCAAAACCCGGGGTCTGGGCGCCTCCGCCGATGGTACCGGCAAGGGTCGAAAATGTCATCCCCGAGGGAGTCATACCCTTGTATTCCCGGTTAACGACCATGATCCCGTTTACTTCAGGGAGCATCAGGGCGATTGCCTCGAAACACCCGCAACAGGTCATGGGAAATTCCATCACGCTGTAGAGGGAACACCGCTCAATCTCGCCGTGGCTCGCTTTTTTCACGAACCGGTTCACCCCGTCGAACTCGCCGTTCTGGGCATTGATGAGCGCCCCTTTCTCGACCGGCTGGTTCGCACCGGATGGCGATATCTCGTAAGCAATCCGCCCATCAAGCCAGCTGATCGCCCCGCAGAGGGCTGGTCGTTCCGGTGTGATTACGCAGACGTGATTGGGGGCGAACGTCTGGCAGAGCGTGCAGGAATAATAGGTGTTGACGTCGTTGTCATGCATCCCCTTGATTCGCGCATCGCGCTCTTCATAGATCTTCTCCGCCTCCTTTTTTCCTGCAAGCACCTTCTCCTGATCAGTGATGAGTGTCACCGCGACCGCATCGAGAAGCTGGGGAAAATCCATCCGGAACTTACTTGCAAGGAGTTTTCCCAAGTGCTCGATCTTTACCCCTTTTGCAAACGCTTCCTTTGATATCCGCACCCAGATGAGATCCCGCTGTGCAACGTGCCACGACCCCTCGCCATAATTAATAAAATTGTGGATCCGTCGTTCGAGAACCGGCTCGTAATCTTTCTTCATCGTTTTACCGGCAACCTCAATGACGATACCCAGGGGGTAGGCTGCTCCTTCCTTCATGGATCCAATCTCCGGCCCGACAACGGTCACCTTCCCGTCTTCGATCTCGCCTGGATTTCGCATCCGCAATAGTTCAAACGCCGGGGAGCGACCCCCGCCAAATTCTACCTGCATCTCCTCTTTTCTTATGCTCTTTCCCTCAAATGCCGGGGAGCAGGCCATCGGGATGGGAATCGCGGTCACCGTGACCCGGATCCCTTTCATATCCATGCCGGTGCGTACAACATCTGCAGGAGGTGCAGGTGTCCATTCCCCGCCTTCGTACCCGCCAAGCGAGAGGATCGGGAATCCCAGCACACGCATACCGTCCACAAACGCGACCTCTTCATCTGATAGGCCGGGGAAGACCACCACGATCGCTTTTGCCCGTTCTGCCGCATACGTGAGCAGGCGGTGAGTATCGCCCGGGGAGACACCCCCGAACATCATCGCGACCCGTGCAATGATATCGACAAAATAAACGCTGTGCAGGGGTTTCGAGCCAAGTGGGATAAGCCTGTAATCGAGGCCAAGTTTCACGCCGGCAGAAGTCAGGGAGGGGATAACACCTCCGGCAAGGAAGGTAAGCATATATTTTTCCTGGAGCTCACGGCAGATCGCAGCAGCGCTTCCGGCGCTTTTCGGGGTGCCGATGATGAGTGCAAGGCCGAGAATACTCCCGTCGACAAGCGAGTAGCCAAGTTTCCGGATCACGGTATCGCTGATAAATCCCGTATACGGAGCCGGCTCCTTCCCCTCCGCAGCAGTCGCTGCCGCAAGCAGGCATTCAGCCGCCACCAGCGGATTGTCGTTCGTCTTTGCGAAAACCTCCGAAGCGGTGCGGTGATCGTGCACCGCGATTCCCGTCAGTGCAAATGACACTGGAAGATGATAGGCGGTTTCATCGTAAGAAAAATCCCGTGATATTGAGGTTATTTTATTTTTAAGCTGCTCATTTCCGGTTTTTTTGGCCAGCGTAACGTCGGTCACATATATCCCTTCCATTTATGGGTTACTGCGCAGCCATACATATAGTTTCGTTATTGGTGCAATTCCCTGCCGACATCGGTTCTTATTCAGGTATGCGTGTGTTTTTAAGAGATTTTTAAAAAATATGATAACAATATTTATTCCTCAATAAAGATATCCTCTTTAAGGTGAGGGGAAAAATGCAGTCATGTAAAATCCAAAAAGTCATACCTGTAGTCCTTTTTCTGATAGCCCTGACAATATGCATCCTACCGGCATACGCACAGAACGGAACGATCTCCATCACATACCGGGGAGCCGGTGACTACTACCTTGGCGACAGTATCATATTTGACGGAAAGAACACTGTCGGCAATACGACCGTGATAACAATTACCGGCCCCGGCCTGCCCGCTGAAGGTGTCCCCCCATATAACCTGACCGGTGCACCGGGAACCGGGAACATAGTAGTTACGGATTCTTCGGGAACATGGTCATTATACTGGGATTCCACACAGGCAGTGGGTATCAACAACCTGTATACTTCACGGTATACTTTCACAGTATTTGATCTCAGTGATCCGCACAATACAGCTTCCATATCTGTTTACCTTAAAAAACCGGAATTTTATGTAACGTTGTCACCGAATCCAGCGGTGCTTAACGATTATGTCCAGCTGGTAGGAAAAGTGCAAACCGCTGCTGACAACATTGAGATCAATGTGCTGGACGCTTCAGGGAACCCGGTACACACGTTTAACGCGCCGGTCAGTGCAGACGGGTACTTCAATTTTGGGTTTCATGTGGATATGCTGCCCGGCCTGTATATCGTTACGATCAGCAGCCCGTCAATGTCAAACGGTCTAACAAAGATGCTGATGGTTTCTGCGACCAAGGCAAATGTTACCGCTGCAGA
>JACTVF010000364.1 GCA_019695435.1 Methanoregulaceae archaeon
CCGGGTACTCCCCCTCCCCGGAACCGTATGCAAGGATATCCGGCTGCCGGCCGACCCGGAAGTGGCGGGCTCCTTGTGAATACAGCGCCGCAACCTCGGCAGCGACCCCGGCGACGGACCGGTACCGGGGCCGGCCGTAGAATGGCTCGGTGCAGAAGGAGCACCCGCCCGTCGCCCCGTGGGAACAGCCCCGGGCGGTCTCCAGTTCGCACATCACGTACGGGAAATCCGGGTGCTGCGTGATGATACAGGCGCCTGAAACACTCCACGGGTCAGTCAGCGCGTAATCGAAAACCCCGGCGGGCACTCCTCCGGCAAGGTACCGGTCAAGCGCCACGGCCGGCTCTCCGGTGAGCAGCGCGTCAAACCCGGTGATCAGCTGCCGGACTGCTTTTTTCCCGCCCTCCCCGGAGTACCCGAAGCCGATAGGCCCCCCTATCAGTTTCTTCGGCCCCCGGATCGTGTGACCCACCTGCTGGATCTCGGTCATGGTTGCTGGTGTGCCGCCAAGGTATTTGCCCGGCACCGTGACCCCTGCGATCATCACGAGCAGGCCGGCCCGGTTCATCTCCTGCATCCGCTGGGGATCATTCCTGAGCTGGTCTATCGTGAGGTACCGGACAGAAAATCCGTGGGCGGCAAGCGCTCCGGCGACCGTCCGGATGTACGGCGAGATGTACGGCGGGACGCCAAGACACGCGGGTTCGTCCACGTAACCGTCTAGGATAATGGCGTTTGCACGCTCAGGAGTCATGGCCAATCAGGGCAAGGAGTTTTTTCGCCCATAACAGTTTCCCGCGTTTGACCGGGTCAACATTCTTATCGTCGAGGTCAAAGCCGACGAGTGTTATCGTTTTTGCGCCGAGTTCATCGGCGGCAAAGACCGCACGGTCGCCGTCAGAAAACCCGCCGAAGTTGTAGACGTGCGGGAGCGGTGCGCTCTGGGTGGTGGCCACGAGGGGGCCGCTTAACTTTCCCACCCAGTGCCGGAGGAGCGGGATGTTATCGCCATGTGCATGCGCCACGACGATCGTTCCGGCCCGGTTCATGTCGACGAGCAGATCAGTCGCCCCGTCAAGGTCCGTAAAAACGGCATCGGGCCGGATCCCGTGCGTGAAGAGGACATCGGCCGCTGCATCCGCGGCAAAGACTATGCTCCCCTTTGGAATGCGGCCGAGTTCCTTTACAAGGCAGGGGGCGTTCCCGCAGACAACGACGTCGCGGCCCGTCACAAGCCGGGCCAGCACGGGGAGATCGTCGCGGCCCGTCAGGGTCGCGAGAAGAAGAGCGGCCTTCTCATCCTCTTTGCGGGAGAAACCGAAGTACCCAAGGATCTCGCGGTAGTGCGGCTCCCAGAGAGAAAAGTCCATGTGGTCACCTGCGAGGGTGAGTTGGGGCCGGCATGGCTTCATTCCTCATTTTTCTTATCCTCGTTTTCAAGGCCGACGAGGTTCTTGAATTTCTGGAGGATCGGCTCGATGGTAATTTCAAGGAGCGACACCTTGTCGGACACGTTCCCGAAATAATGAAGCGGGAGGTTTGCCGCCGCCATGTTCGGGTGACCCCCCGCGTCTCCCATGTCCCCGAATGCCTCGGCAAGTGCATTGCCGATGTGCAGCCTGATGTCCCGGTTCCGGGCCGAGATCACGATCGCGGTGTCAGTGATCCCGTACACGAGTGCCGTGTTCACCCCTTCGAGCGTGATGAGCAGATCGGCAGCCTGCGGGAGGGCGTCCCGGTTTATCACGTAGCCGACGTTCGAGAAGAGGTACCCGCTCTGGATCTTCCGGTTCTGGATCGCCTTTCCGATCACGTCCAGCGTCTCCTGTGACATGGACGGCGACATGATCTTGTCGAGAAGATCCGCGTCCGTGAGCGGGAGGAGGAACCCGGCGTTCCCCAGATCCTGCGGGGTGACGTTCCTCTTGAACTCTTTTGTGTCCGTCCTGATACCGTACAGGAGTGCAGTCGCCACCCTCTTATCGACCGGGATATCGAGTTCCTGGAGGTACTGGGTCATGATACTCGCGGTCGCGCCAATGCTAGGCCGGATGTCCGTAAATGCGCCTTGGCCAGCCGCGTGCCTCCCGTCTTTGTGGTGGTCGATGATAATATGAATCTTCGTCTGGGGCGGAATGTCGTTGTTTGCACCCGGGCCCGAGCAGTCCACAAGAGCGAGGTAGGTGCACTTCTGGAGCACATCGGGCGTCAGGTGCTCCATCTTGATGTCGAGAAGGTTCACGAAGGTCCGGTTCTCCTGGTGCCCGATGTTCCCTTCGTAGAAGATCCGGGTGGTCAGGGTTTTCGAGTTCGCGTGCCGTGCGATCTCGGCAAGGGCCATGGCGCTTGCGATCGCATCCGGATCCGGGTTCTTGTGAGTGATGATCCCAAGTATGCCATCCCAGCCGGCAAGGAGCGAGAACAGTTTCTGCGAGATCCTGCTCGCGTGCTGCTTTTTGATCTGGAAAACGGCGGTCTTTGCGACGACCTCCTGAGGGTAAATAACAAGATCTGCACCGGCTGCCGTGAGCTTGCCCCCGGTCACCGGATCGATAGCCCGGGCGATCACCTGTACGGAAGGGTACCGTTTTTTAACCGCAAGAACGGCAGCGAGGTTGGCATCAGCATCGCCGGTCATTACGAATGCGATCTCGAAGGCCGGGAGTCCGACCAGCATTTCAGACGAGGTAATGTCCCGCACGTACGCGTCGTACTTCTGGTCGCGGAGGTGGCGCACGCGCGACTCATCGCGGTCAACGACGATTGCCCGTTCATTTTCCTTCGCGAGTTCGAGAATAATATTGTACCCGTTTGTCCCGCAGCCGAAGATGCAGTATTTTATCGGAGCTGCCGACTCAAACGTGGCGGTGTCAGGCATGTAAGAAGAAGATGTGCCACGCCCACGTATAAAGGGATTCTCCGGGTGTTCGTACACCGTGTTCCAAAACATTTATTCGGCTGTACCGTCCACATTATTAGGCTACGTGGGTCTGTAGCTTAGTTCGGCATAGCGGCGGACTCTTAATCCGCAGGTCAAGGGTTCAAATCCCTTCAGGCCCGCTTTTTGTTTTCTTGTAGTATTAAGACGGATGCTTCCCATTTTTACCCCGTATCCTGATATCAGAAAGGGGACATTTGGATTCCTGCAAGCACCCTCCGTGAAATATATCGGT
>JACTVF010000365.1 GCA_019695435.1 Methanoregulaceae archaeon
ACGTGGGCAGCGTCCAGTTGTTGGCGCCGTTGCCGGTGGTGACCAGGTTGCCGTTGGTCGGCGCGTAATAAGTGGCGGTCGCGCCGGGGGCAACGAGGTCCGTTTCGGTGACCGTCTCGCCCGGGCCGTAGGAGGTGTCCGCGCTCAAGGCCGGGTAGGTGAGCGACGAGACCACGCTGTTGGTCGCATTGATCAGCTCCAGCGTGCTGCCGCTCTTGGTGAGGTTGAAGCTGGTGTGCAGCTCGCCGAGCGGGTCGGTGGTGGGCGTCGAATCGCAGAAGATCACGCGGAACTCCCCCGGACCAATGGTCGCGTTGTTGGGGAAGTTCCAGGTGGTGTTGGTCTTGGCGTAGTTGATCGACCAGCCGGTCAGATTGGCGGCCGCCTGCGGGTCGGGATTGTAGATCTCCAGCCAGTCGGCATAGGCTCCCGCCTGATCGACGATGCCGGTCTTGTTGTCGGGGTCGACCTCGTTGATGATCGGGCTGAGCGACAACAGCCGTCGCGGTTCGAGCCACTCCAGCAGGAGCCGTCGCCCCTTGGCAAGCCTCTCCCCCAGCCTATGCCGCCGCTGCCGCCATCCAGACATACCGCGACCCCCCGGCGCCTGCTTCCGGTTCCTGCCAGACATCTTCGATTTTCCTCTACGACAATCGATCCAGGACCATTTGGACATGAAGGTCCGTCCCTGCCAACACGCCGTTAATCTTAATCCAAACTTGAAAAATAGTCATTGTCTTTGTCAGAACTACCGGATGTCACTATAATTGCGACAAAAAACCACCTGGAATAGAGGGGCAGCGTATAGACTTTACGAGTGGTTTGTGCTGTGGACACCTGGGGGGCAACGGCGGTTTGGGCTGCAGAAAACCTTGTCAGGTGAAGCTTGAACTGGACGTGCCTACCCATTTTGCCAAGTCCCGGAGGGCCCAGATGATTCACGGTCCAACACAAGGCGCGAAGCGCAAGCGAGGGATCACCAACGAGTTACCCTCGCTTGCGCTTCGGGCTAGTGTCATGCACGGTCCGCCGAAGTGCTCGGGCCATGAATAATCCAGGCCAGGGGGCTCTTACAGGCGGAAGTTGTTCTTCAGGGGACACCTTGAGCGCGGCCGAAAGACGATCGATCCGACCGACCAATGCGCAGAGACGAAACTGGCTGGCACGCTGAATGAGCCTGCGGATTGCACCGGCCAGCGATCTCTCTTACACTCCCCTATGGGTGTTTCGCGATGTTGAACAACGACCGAGAGTGAGCGTGTAGTCTTGTTGAAGCCGCCGGCAAACGCCAGCCTTGCCATGGCCGAACTTCTCGGCGGGCTCAATCCTCAACAGCGCAACGCGGTCCAGCAGGGACGGGGGCCATTGTTGATCGTGGCCGGAGCGGGGACCGGCAAGACGGCGACCCTGGTCTATCGGGTTGCTTCGCTGGTGGCCGAAGGGGTGGATCCGGCGAGGATCTTGCTGCTGACCTTCACACGCCGTGCGGCCGCCGAGATGATCCGCCGGGTGGACGGCGTCCTGGGACAACTCCACCGGGCCAGTCTGGCGGCGGGCCAGCCTGCCCCGCGGGCCCAGCGGATCTGGGGCGGTACTTTCCACGCCATCGCTGCCCGGCTGCTGCGGAAGTACGGCAAGGCCATCGACCTGGATCCGCAGTTCACCATCCACGACCGATCCGATTCCGAAGACCTCTTGAACGTGGTCCGCACCGCGTTGGGCCTGGCCCGCAACGATCGCCGCTTTCCCAAGAAGGGAACCTGCATGGCGATCTACAGCCGCTGCGTCAACTCGCGGGAGAAGTTGCCGGAAGTGCTGGCGTCCCACTTTCCCTGGTGCCGCCCGTGGGTCGAGGAGTTGGCCAAGCTCTTCGACGCCTACACCGACCGCAAGGAAAGTTCCTCGACCTTGGACTACGACGACCTGTTGGTCTATTGGCACGGGCTGTTGGCCGATCCGCTGGCCGGCGAGGCGATCCGCGGGCAATTTGAGTGCGTGCTGGTCGACGAGTACCAGGACACCAACGTGCTGCAGGCCGAGATCCTCTACCGGCTTTGCCCGGCCGGGCAGGGATTGACGATTGTCGGCGATGACGCCCAATCGATCTACGCTTTCCGCGCCGCCACGGTCCGCAACATTCTCGATTTTCCCAAGCATTATCCGCAATCGACGATCCTGCCCCTGGAGCAGAATTACCGCAGCACGCAGCCCATCCTCGATGCCACCAACGCCGTGATCGGCCTGTCGCGGGAGCGATACGCCAAGAACCTCTGGTCCACCCGCACCGAAGGCCAGCGGCCGGCCCTGGTGAGTTGCGAGGGCGAGAACGAGCAGACGGAGTTCGTCATCCGGCGGATCCTCGAACATCGCGAGGCGGGGATCGACTTGCGGCGCCAGGCCGTGTTGTTTCGCGCCTCGCACCACAGCATTCTCCTGGAAGCCGAGTTGGCCCGGCGGGATATCCCTTTTCACAAGTATGGCGGGCTGAAGTTCGTCGAGGCGGCCCACGTGAAGGACTTGATGGCCTTTCTCCGGCTGGCCGAGAATCCCCGCGACGTGGTCTCCGGAATGCGGTTGTTGGCCCTGCTGCCGGGAATTGGTCCCAAGAAGGCGCAGCAACTCATGGAAACGCTTGCCGGCGGCGAGGAGTCTGCGGGCGGACCTCTTGGCCGGGACGAGGGGTTCGCCGCGTGGAAGACCTGGACGCCGCCGGCCGCGGCCCAGCGGCTCTGGCCGGAGTTGGTGGATCTCTTGACTCGCCTGGCCGGTTCGAAACAGGAGCTGACCGCCCAGGTCCACGAGGTACGCCTGTTCTACACGCCGCTGTTGGAGCAGCTTTACGACAATCCCCATCCGCGGGCCCGAGACCTGGAACAATTGGAGCAGCTTGCCGCGCGGTTCAGCGACCGGCAGAGCATGTTGTCGGAGATCACGCTCGATCCGCCTTCCTCGACCCAGGATATGGCCGGTCCGCCGGCGCTGGACGACGACTACCTGGTGCTGAGCACGATCCACTCGGCCAAGGGCCTGGAGTGGGACGCCGTCTACGTGATCCACGCGGCCGACGGCAACATCCCCTCGGACATGGCTACCGGCTCGCCGGAAGAGATTGAGGAAGAGCGGCGGCTGTTCTACGTGGCCCTGACGCGGGCGAAGAGCT
>JACTVF010000366.1 GCA_019695435.1 Methanoregulaceae archaeon
AAACAATTTCAATTTGTTTGTTATCTTCAAATTCAATCATTATACTATTCTTTTTACCTTTGGCTAATATCCTACATTTTCTTCCCTTCATTGTTTTTCTTTTAGAATTATTAGCCCAATTATAAATAAATTTATATTCCATTTTTAGATAATTTTTCTATAACTTCAAATTTTGATATAGAAAACCAATTTATTTTATTATCAATATCACGACTTTTAAAAAATTTACCACTATCAGAAATCTCAAGAATAAAATGTTCTTCAGGATTTAACATTGGATGAAGAACTACTCTTGTTGATATTTTATTAAGAAGATATCTTTGACCTGTTTCCAATCCTGCGGTTCCTTTAGTTCCTTCTTCACCTTTACAATTACAATTAGTTCCATTATTCATGTAATTTTACCTCATAATCCTGTTTGTTTCCACGGAACTCTCTCTTATTTAGCCATGTCCGAAATTCTATTTCTAATTCTCTAAATTGTTCTTTAGTCAACCATTCAGTATCAATTGTCATTCCACCTGTTCCATATTTTGATACTTGATAAAATTGATTCAAATCTTTTGTAACATTTTTAATTCCAAATCCTAAAGGATAATCGCCACATTTAGTTCCCGGATATGGAACAAAATTAGATGCAAAATATTGGTCGGGGTCTGCATCAATGATAAATCGTTTTGTTTCTTCTAATGTTTCCTTTGTCTCACCGGGGTATCCTATAATGAAAAATGCCCTAGAAGTTATTCCATATTTTTTTGCCCATTGAATAACATTTTTATTATCCTGAACAGTTACTTTCTTATTCATTCTATCAAGGATATATTGTGAACCTGATTCAATTCCCCACGATACTTGGTCACAACCTGCCTCTGCCAATATTTTATAAGTTTCTTCTGTATCCATACCTGCTCTACCCATACAACGAAAACGAATATTTAATGGTTTAATTAAATCAAGAATTTTTTTAAGTCTATCTAATTTCATGGTAAAAATATCATCTTGAAAAGCAATTCTATCAATACCAATTTCTTCTTTCATTCTCTTTATTTGTTCATAAACCAATTCTGGTTCTGCAAAATGAACAACACCTTTGCCCAACTTGTGCATATTTGAAAGTCCACAAAAATTACAAGAAAATGGACAACCTCTGGAAGTCAAGTAAGGCAAAGATGTTTTTCCATCAATCTTCCGATGATATGATAAAGGTTCAATTAAATGATATGCAGGAAAAAGAAAATAATTTTCTGGTGATTTACCTACAACAAATCTAGTGGTAATAGGAATTTCATCTTTAGCAATTCTAACCATAGCTTCTTCGCCATTACCGATAACAACATGGTCTGCAATTGTAAAATCATAAGGTCTTACTGAAGGATGCGCCCCACCAACGACTATCTTACATTTTGGATTTTTTAATCTACATAATCTAATGATATCTTCTGTTACTTTCATTGAAGTTATATAGACCGTTATTCCATAAATATCGGCATAAGGTATATCAGCTACTTGTTTTCTATAACCTTCAAGTCCTGTTTCCGTTGGAACTACCATACCAGACAAATCTGTGATACCAACATTTATTCCATTAGCCCCTAAATGTGAAGCAATCATTAATAAACCTAAAGGTGGGTCTAATCTATCATCAGTTGAATTTACATGTGGTGGATGAATTAATTCTACTCTCATAAAATATATTTTTTAAACCTCTCCATATTATTTAATACATAAGGTGGAAGAAAAGATAAATCTTCTCGTTTGGAAAAATGAGGACTTTCACCATCAAATTTGTAAACAGGGTCGTGGAAAATAATACCCTCTTTCATACATTTTGTCAAGTTCTCGTCTGAATTGACTTCTGGAACATTAAATTCTCTTGTATGAGCATAGGATTGTAATTTAAGTTTTATTCTATCAATACCACCCAAAGTAGAAAAATGCCAACCACCGTTTTCTATATTAGGCAAACTATATTTCCAATTTTTATCACAACATCTCCATCTAAGAGTTGTAGGAGATTCAGGATGATATGGATTATAAATATATGCTCCCCAATATACAGGATGTGTATCGGAAACCATATTCATATAATACATGCAATTTGTTATTTGAATTGATACAGGAGTATGAGTTTTGAAACTCATATCAGCAGCTTCTTTTGCTTTTTCTGGTCTAACAATTTCATCAACATCAGATATTAAAAGTAAACCATCATTAGGCCGAGCATACCAAAGAGATTCAAGAACTGCATCCCTTTGACCATTCTCATTCATCCACGGATTAAAATTTGGATAATCACTAGGTAATCCATTATGAACAATATAGATTATTTTTGGAAGGAATTGACGAAATCTTTCTTTGTTTAAAACGAAATTTAATTCTTTGGTTTTTCCTGAATGGGTTTTGTTAGATTCAACTACTACAAATCTTTCAACGGTATCATTAAGCGTATTAAAACGAATTTCAAGTAAATCCATTTCATCATGGATAAAACAACAATCAAACATAAATACTTTTCCTCCGAAACTATTTAGTTATATATTTGGTGTTCCAATATAATCATATTGGTGTATATCTTCCTCTATATTTTCTTTTTCTGTTTGAGTTGGTTTTACTTTAATCTCTGCCCCTATTGGATTACCACGCTCGTCATATTTTAAAATAATAACCTTATCACTTTGCTTAGTTTCCTTGTTCATTAATTCTTTAATAGCTTCATTCTGTTGAACCAAAACGGTTAATATGTTAGTAATCAATTCGGTTTGTTTAGTCAAAATATTAACTACTTCTGGTGAAGTTTGTGATACAATAGGTGGTATTGAATTAGGAATAGGTAAAACTTCTTCAGGTGGAGTAATCGGGGCTATAACAATTTCTTGTTGTTCTTCTTTTAATTTATTCAATTTATCGGTAATGGATGCAAATAGCTTATCATCTATATTTTCCATAACTGGTAGAACTGGTTGCTTTTTTCCTAATTTTTTATTAACTTTTAGTAACAATTCTTCATTTATACTCTTCATTCTAACCCCTTATAGCTCTATAAATGGTCGGTAGGACGTTTTTTAACCACAAAAGGTGTCAAGAGCTATGCAGACAGGCTAGAGGGGCTAAAATGGCAAATTAGGAAGAAATCAGGTCTTTATGGTTGTGTCCTTTA
>JACTVF010000367.1 GCA_019695435.1 Methanoregulaceae archaeon
TGGAGATGAAAAAAGGTAAGGCGATACTTGTCGGTAAGCCCGTCGTGATCGACAGCAGGATCATCACCGCAAACGGCCCGTTCGCCGCAAAAGAATTTGCTGCCGCGGTGGTAAAAGAACTCAGCGATGAGTTCTGGTGAGGGCCGGAAAAATTTAACCATGATTTTTTAGAAGAGGACGATAACTCTGTACAGGTTTCCGGGTCCTGAAAGGAGAAAGTTATGGCCGGTGAAGTACCTTCCCTCTTATTCAGGATATTGTGCACAGCATCAGAAAAGAGATGGACCCTGATACAATAGGGCAGATTGTCCTTGTGCTGCGATTGCAGGATCTCTGTTTGCAGGGTCCAGGTACAATTTACAGGTTTTTGCGATTTTTTCCAAAATAAATCCTGACTGCGCCAACTGTTTGTTAAAAATCATGGTGATTATGTAACATCCACCAAAAATCAGATCTGAATTAAATTTGAAATTATATAACCGCTCTTGGGGGGCTTTGCCCCCCGCCGCTCGGGCATCCCCACTTGCGATAGTGCTGTATCACCTGTTCTGGTGCCATCGCTAATAGCGCCCCGTCCCCCTCGGGAGACTGGTGGCGCAAGAGGGGGGCAATAATAATGACACCCGAAAACGATTTTCTACAGATCAAACAATATATGTTTGTTGCCGCATTGGGGCTGATTATTTATAATCACCAATTATTTAACTGGTCTTACAAAATTTGTAAAAAAATATCCTATACTAACTTTTAGTTAGTGGTGGACTTTACTCAATCACCAAAATCATTTATCGGCAGAATTTCCAAAAACGAACCGGAACCTGCACGGCATGATCCCGAAAAAAAGATGCAGAGGACGTTCTCCTCAGCACAACGATAGATACCTTCTGGATTAATGGTTCTGATGATGAGGTACTTGTGTCATCCTGTCTCTGGACCGCGTCGCATCAGGCTCACAACCTCTTCGGGCACGGCCTGCCATCGGGTGGTGATGGGCAGAAACCGGCCCGGGCAGATGCGAGTCTGTCGGGGATCACGGTCCTGAAAGTGTTGTCCTTGCCCTTGCCGGGCACACAGAGGTATGTGATTCGTATCAGGTCTCTGCTTTGGGTATCATCTCCTCATTGATAAATTTATGAGGAACCTGCTGCCGGAGCCGGCAGATCCCTCATCTTACAGCGATCCCACGATACCTGTGTCACCGAATGACAGGGAATGGACACAGGGTACCACGATCGCTGCAGGGTACATTTTTGAGGATTTTTGTTCTTGATCTCCGGTCTGTTGTTCTTGCAGGTGTTGACGATTTACGTACAAACACCATGTAAAGTATGTATTACATTTTGTAATATATACTTTCTGGGGCCGGGATACCTGTTTGACCTGGTTTATGAGACGGCCCACACCGGAATCAGGTGCATCAGAAGAATTGCACTAAAAAAATTATCGCTTACCGCTCGATCAGCCGGATATGATCCACGGTCTTTGTTGCAAGGGCATCCTCACCCTTCAGGTGAGCCACATCGGCGATCGCTTCGAGCACGTGCACGGATTCTTCCAGAAACGAGAGCACGTCTGCGGGAAAGATCTCGATCCCGTACTCATCCGACAGGTACGCCGCGATCTGCCGGTGGTCAAGGCCGTTCTCGCGCAGTTCGATAACTTTTTTTGCAAATTTTCTCTCGGGACAGCCGCACAGCGGCGAGTTCCTGCACTTGCACCGGAGGAAGTCGTTGAAAAAACTCAGGAGCTGCTCGCGGATGGCGAAGTCAAGCGCGTCGAAATTAAAACGGGTGGTGATGGTCTCGAGCATCACCGGGGAAAAAGCAAATTCGGGCACACGGTAGCCGGCCAGGCGCTCGATCTTTTTTGCGTGACGAAACCGTGCCCGGCTGGCGATCACTCGTCTTCTCCTGTCGACTCATCGAAGTTTTTCAATGAGCCCATCGCCTCGAACATCCGCTCGCACTCAATGAGCCATTCGTCAAACAGGGTCGGGTTCTCGAGGTCGTCTTTCACATATTTCCCGCAACAGGCAGCTCCGTCAATCACGCTTGCGCCGATGTTGGACGCAATGTCAAGCGCCTGCCCCATGTCCTTTTCGATAACCTCGCGTCCCCCTTTTACGAGCGTCTTGATATCCTTGTCAAACTCGCCGGAGAGGTACCGGCGGCAGGCGGCAAAGAGGACGAGCTTGGGGAGCTGGAGGAGTTCTATGAGTTCTTCAAGGTCGCCCTTGGGCGCGGCAGACATGACGATGGCCTCGACCTGCGCGAGTCTGTCCTGCGCCTCATCTTTTGAAAAGCGCTTGTTCTGGTACAGTTTCACGATCTTGAGTGCTGCAAGGGTGATATCGACTGAAAAACTGTCGAGCACCCGGAAGCCCTCGGGCATCTCGTCGCTCTTGGGATCGATCTCGAAACTGGCCTCGCCAAGCGATTTTACCCAGTTGTCCCAGCGTTCCTGGTTGTAGAAAATGTAGAAGAGCTTAAGTGGTGCCTCTTCTGCCTTTTTGCTCGCCTTTTTCGCCATTTCAGTACACTATTCGCTTCGCCGATTAAAGAGTTTCGTCATTCCCGTCATCCCCGGCACAGGGATCATTCCGACAAGCCGCATGATAACGGCACAGCCCGGACGGCAATGGCAACGACCGCCAACGGTTATCACCTCCTGACCTCCAATATCTAATAGTGATTATGGCAGAGCGGCAGGAACCCGAAAAGGTCGTGATGGTGCGGTACGGCGAACTTTTCTTAAAAAGCGATCCGGTCAAGTACCATTTCATCGGTATTCTGATGCGCAACATCCGGCAGGCACTGGAAGCGGCCGGCCACTCCTGCCGGTTCGAGAGCCCCCGGGGAAGGATCTTTGTCTACGGTGAAAATCCGGAGGAGATCGCGGGCATCATCTCCCGGGTATTCGGCGTCGTGGACGTGAGTGTCTGCACCCGGGTTGCCGCTGACCCCGATGCCGTGCGCGATGCGGCCGTGACGCTTGCCGGCGCACACCTGCACGCACCCTCCCGGTTTGCGGTGCGGGGAAAGCGGCAGAGCAAGACGGGCATGAACAGCCAGCAGCTGGGCGAGTACGTCGGTTCTGCCATCTACGACGCGATACCCGGCCTTACGGTTGATCTCAGGCACCCGGAGTACGAGCTCTT
>JACTVF010000368.1 GCA_019695435.1 Methanoregulaceae archaeon
AACTGCCACGGATTGGTAAACGTCAGATCGGGGATGGTGAACAGTGGCTTCCAACCCGTATACGCGCCAAAGACGCAATAGGAAACGACGCTGGCCATTCCCGCCGGGATGATGACCTCGGGTTCAAATTCCGGGGAGCGGTAGAGGACTTCGGCCGCGAACATTGTCCCCGCCAGCGGTGCGCGGAAGATGGCGGCAATCCCTGCCCCCATGCCGGCGGCCATGAGGACGCGGCGTTCGGCCGGACGCAATCGCAGCATGTTGGCCAAGAGAGAACCAAAACCGGCCCCGATTTGCGCGATAGGACCTTCGCGCCCCCCTGAACCGCCGGTCCCCAGAGTCACGGCGCTGGCAACCATCTTGACCAAGGGTACGCGAGGGCGAATCTGTCCTTGGCGATGATGGTAGGCTGCGATCACGGCGTCGGTGCCGTGCCCTTCCGCCTCTGGAGCGAGCGTGAAGACGAGCACGCCGCTAATGAGCCCTCCGAGCGTCGGTATCAACAACAGGAGCCACAGGTAAAGCGGATGGTCCCATACGACGAGCCATGTGAACGAGGGCTCGCCGCCTGGATGCGGTTCCGGGTAGTAGCCGGCCAGGGCACCCAAGGCGTAGTGCTCCACAAGCCGCGTGGCAATATAGAAGGCGATTGCGCCGATCCCGGCCACGATGCCCACCACCGACGCCAGCCCGAGCACCCGGACCTGACCCCGGATGCGTTTGCTGCCGAGACTCGCGACCTCGGGGAACCAGCCGGGAAATCGCCACAAGGACGCCAAACGTGCCAAACGAGATTTCATGGTTTATCTTGTGTCCCGGCGTGTCTCCTCGAATCCTTCTAGGCAGCGCCGCTTGATACTAGGCCCAGCCGTGTCCTCACGATAACTCTCGCAGTCTCGATAGTGCGGCATAAGCAGCCGGAGGCACCGCAACTTCGGGCTCGGACTGACCCAGGGCTGTCAGCACGGGCCGAAGAATCGGGCCAAGCCTCTTCTTTTTGACCAAAGTGTGGCAGACGTGGTGTGCGCTTTCGCAGAACGAACATGATTGAGCCTGTTCGATCAGTGCCGCCAACAGAGGTTGCAGCGATTCTCGCCCCAGAGCGGCTAGACCCTCGGCCGCCAGCCAACGAACGTCGCCATCGCGGTCGTCCAGGGTGTTGACCAGCGCGGAAGCGGCAATCGGGTCGGCGATACCACACAACGCCTTGGCTGCCTCCCATCGCACGTGTGGTTTGCGATGCGATAGTAGCCGAATGAGTGAAGGCACGGCCAGTTTCCTACTGGCAACCAGGGGATTTCGTGCTTTCCCAATGACAACCAGTGCCTCTCGTGCCTTCGTGCGCACTGCCGGATCGGGACTTGCCAGCGCGGAAACTAGTTCGGGGATACCCATCTTCACTTTCTTCGGGGCGACCTTGCTGTTATCCCTGATTGATGGAGTCATGGCTGATCCTTTCGCGTTTCCGAAAAACCGATCCGAAAGAGGATTACCCGGCGTCACCGGTTGCCGCAAGGTTGTTTCCTGCTCGCCGCTGTTTACCCTTTTCGCGTCGCCTTCCTATTTGGCACAACCGAGTCCGTAATCTTAAATCATTCTACGGCCTTGGGATAGCCCTTCGAGCAGACGCCCTTCAAAGTGGCCAGCGCGGCGCCGCAAATAGTCGAGGCGGTGAAGGTCGCCTGCCCGGAAGAGCGTGATTGGCGTCGGAATGATTCCGCGATGCGAGGTGGGCCTGATCTTTGCCCAAATGGGGATCAGCGTGGGCGTCTTTGATGCGGGGATCTTCAGTGCGGTCACGCTCATGGTCATGGTGACTACGTTCATGGCCCCACCGTTGCTGAAACGTCTGCTTTCTCGCGGGCGCAGCGGGCAAGGACCGGATCAACTCAAGAAGGTTCAAGAGTTGGTCGTGGAGCCGTAGGGTTTCCTTGCGGCCGGACGTCGTCCGCCGCCGATCTTCGCAAGGCGTGTCAATTCGTACCGGTCGCGGCCGAAGCCGCTAAGCCTCGGTCAGCCACTTCCGTGCCTCAGCGGCCTCGGCGTGATCGAAGTATCGGATCGTCGCTTTCGTGAACGGTTTGCAGAATGTCGCCATGCCCTGCTGCCACCTCTTTTCCCCGACCATCGCGAGCCTCTCGATGTCGGCGAAGTGTTTAACGGCGAACTTGGTGTCCTCCCACAACGCGCCGGCATCCCAGCCGTGGAAGCTAGTCATATCGAACAGCACGCGCAACTTTCCGTGCTGCTGGACAAGTCGATCGAACTCGGGCACAAAGTGCTCGTAATCCGCCTTTGCCAGCTTGCCACTGACATGAACGGCGAGCAACTTTCCTCCGTTCTCTTCATTAAGTTGAATGGGCATTGTGAACTCCTTTTTTGTTCCCTCCACCGAATCTCGGTACAGAGAGAGTTTGGAAACTCATGGACAATCGCTGTCGAAGAAGTCTCATTCACGGTTGTGAGTCCTGAAAGCGGGCATGTTACACCTTTGCTTCCGGCGGGTCGGCGACTCCTACCGGCGGCACGAACTCCGGCACGTCAAGGCGTGCCACGCCAATCCGGTCATCGGCCATCCCATAATAGACGTCGAAGCGGTCCGGCGAGCCAAGATCGTCGCGCCGGTCGATGCCGGTGGGGAACACGACGTTGGCGATGGTCCCGCAGCGTTCTTGCGGCAGCACCGGCGTCAACACCGGCTCCGCCGAACGATAGCGGATCACGCGAGGATGCTCTTTCGAGAGCACCATCACCCCAGCCGAGTAGCATAGGTCGTGTCCATCGCTACTCGGCTCCGCCATCTTGCTCACGCCGTGGTAAACGATCAGCCAGCCGTGCCGGCTTAGGATGGGCGGAGTGCCGCCGCCGATTTTGAGCCGCTCCCAGGGGGACACCGGAGTCGCCAGTCGGTGATGCGAGTTGAAGAGGCCGAGGTGCTGCGGTCCACGGCCTTCCAAGGCCATCGGGCAGTAAGAAATCCAGATGCTTTCGTGAGCGAGATCCACCACCCGGGACGCGCGCTGGCAGGCGGTGTCCTCAGGACGAGTGCCGGGAAAAAGGGGTCGGTGGAGGAGAGCCATCTGCATTTTCCCGGCGTGATTGGGAATGGCGACGGGGAAGAGGCTGGCATCCTTGTTGTCCACGTGGACGAAATC
>JACTVF010000369.1 GCA_019695435.1 Methanoregulaceae archaeon
AGACCGGGTCGCCAAGCCCCGCCGGGCAGCCGGTGGCCACAATCTCCGCGATCCCGCCCACCGAGTCCCCGGCCGCCTTTGCCGCGAGGATCTCCTGCTCGATCTCCTGCGGGGCGGTTTTGCCGTGAACGGAGACGATCCGGCCGGTAATCGCGATCCCTTTTGTGGCAAGGTACTTCAGCGCCACGGCCCCGGCCGCGACCCGGCCGACCGTCTCCCTGCCCGAGCTCCGCCCGCCGCCCCGGTGGTCCCGGCACCCGTACTTCTCCTGGTACGTGAAATCCGCGTGGCCGGGCCGGAACTTCTCCCGGAGTGCCTCGTAGTCCTCTGAGTGTACGTCCTTGTTTCTCACCAAGAGTGCGACGGGCGCGCCGGTTGTTGTTCCCTCGAACACGCCCGAGAGGATCTCAACCGTGTCGCTTTCGCTCCGGGCCGACGTGAGCGGGGATGCACCCGGGCGGCGCCGGTCGAGCAGCGGCTGGATGTCTGCCGTGGATAGTGCAAGGCGCGCCGGGCACCCGTCGATAACGGCGCCCACGGCCGGTCCATGGCTCTCGCCAAACGTCGTTACTGCAAAATTTTTGCCAAAGGTGTTCATGCCAGTATCTCCCTGATGACCGTATCAGGCACATCGATCCCAAAGAAGAGCCGGAACTGCTCCCGTGCCTGGTGGATAAAGACTTCGGTGCCGGTGATGGTTGCGCACCCGGCTTTTCTTGCGGCCGCGATCAGGGGGGTGACCGGAGGTGTGTACACAAGATCAAATACGGTCATCTCCTTTTTGAGCTGATCGGCCCCCAATGGGCTTCTCGTATCCGGCTGCATGCCAAGCGGCGTCGCGTTGACGACCAGGTCCGGATTGAGCCCGTCAAATGCGTCCCACGCTCCCCACCGGCAGCCAAAGTGCTCCGCGAGCGTCCGCGCTTTTGCCGGTGTCCGGTTCAGGATCGTAACCTCCATACCCAGATCGGCAAGCGCGTAGGCTGCCGCTGCCGCGACACCGCCCGCACCGAGCAGCACGGCACGGGCACCCTGCAGGCCGGTGATCGGTTTTCGTATGCCCAGCCAGTCCGTGTTGTAGCCCCGGGCGATCCCGCAGGCAAAGACGACCGTGTTTACCGCCCCGATCTGTTGTGCCGCGTCATCGATCTCATCGAGACAGGCCATAACATCTTTTTTGAAGGGGATGGTCACCGAAAGCCCTTTTGCGTCGATGTCGCGGGCGACCCGCATGATGGTTCCGATCGACGGGTCCTCAAACCTCGTGTAATGGTAGTTGAGGCCGTATCGTTCGAAGAGCCGGTTAAAGAGGAAGGGGCTTTTGCTGTGCGCGGCCGGCCAGCCGGCGATACCAAGGAACCGGGTCTGCACGTCCCGCTCCGGACCGGTAAGCAGGGATTCGAGCTGTGCACGTTCGGGTGCCGGGAGGGGGCCGGACGCAAACCACCGGAATGCTGTCTCCCGCGCCGGGGCGGGGATGGTCCCCTGTTCAAGGAAAGAAAGGATTTCGTCCGCCGCTTCTTCTGGTGATGTAGCACTCGTGTCCATGCAGAAGTCCGCCGATGCGGCATATTGCCGGCGCCGGTGGGTAATCATCTGCCCGATCTCTTCCTGCAGTGGGAGAGATGTGAGCGGTGGGCGGGGGGCCCGGGCAAGCCGTCTCCCGATCGTCGCAAGGTCTGCGGTCAGCAGCACGCACACGCTTCCGGCCCGGAGGCGCTCCATGTTTTTCGCGTCCATCACGGCACCGCCCCCGGTGCCGATGACGCAGTTGCCCGCGGGCAGCGCCGCGATCACCTCACGCTCCAGGTCCCGGAACCGCTCCTCCCCGTCATCGCGGAAAATTATGGGGATCGTGCGGCCGCTTCCCTCTTCAATGAGTGCATCGGTGTCAAGAAACGGCACGTTCAGCCGGCGGGCAAGGATGGTGCCGATCCCGGTCTTGCCGGTACCTCGGTAGCCGAAGAGCACGCACCGCCTCATCCTATCACTCCCGCGATTGTGTCCCAGAACCCGGGGAACGACTTGTTCACGCATTCCGCGCCGGTGATCGAGACCCCCCCGATCCCAAGGCCGAGGACGGCAAAGCTCATCGCGGTCCGGTGGTCGTTTGCCGGGTCAATGGTGCCGCCGTGGAGAGCGGCCGGCTGTATAATAATCCGGTCGTCATCGGTGTTTGCGATACCGCCGAGCTGCCGCAGGCGTTCCACGGTGCCTGCAAGGCGATCGCTCTCCTTGAACTTCAGGTGGCCGATGCCGGTGATCACGGTCGGTGTCTTTGCCACCGCCGCTACCATGCAGAGCGTCTGGACGGTGTCGGGTGCTGACGACATGTCGATGGTGATCCCGGCAAGGGGGCCCTCATGCCCGACCATGACCCCGTCATGCCCGTACCGGACGCGGCAGCCCATCTTCTGCAGTGCATCGGGGAAGAGCCGGTCCCCCTGCACGGATGCCGGGTTGAGGCCGGTCACGACCACCCTGCCCCCGCAGATCGCTGCGAGCGCAAAGAAGTACGACGCCGACGAGTAATCCCCTTCGATGACATACGTGTGGCCGGTGTAATGGTCCCGGTTGCTGACTTCAAACCTCCGGTAACCGTCGCGCCGGATCACCGCACCGAAATCAGTCACGACCCCGGCCGTGATATCGAGATAGGACTGCGACGCGGGAGTGCCTGTGATCGAGAGCGTGACCTCGTGCTGTGCATAGGGAGCGGCCATCAGGATCGACGAGGCGAACTGGCTGCTGGCCGACCCGTCGATCGTGGCATTCCCGCCTTCCAGCCTGCCCCTGACCGTGACGGGAGGAAACCCTGTTTTCTGCCCGAAGGAGATCCTTCCGCCGAGAGCGACCAGCGCATCGGCAAGCGGTCCTACCGGCCGCTCCTGCATACGGGCGCTTCCGGAGAGCGTGACCGGGTGATCGGCAAGCAGTGCTGCTGAGGTGAGCAGGCGCAGGGATGTGCCGGAGTTTTCGAGATCGAGCACCGTGCCCGGCGGACAGGAGAATGCCCCGTCGCGGCCTTCAATGGTCACGCTGTGGGCTTCGGCTTCAAGGGGGACGCCGAGCTGGCGGAGCGCGGCCATCGTGAGGTTTGTGTCGTCGGCCACAAGCGGGTGGACGATTGTGGTCGTGCCCCGGGCGAGTGCGCC
>JACTVF010000020.1 GCA_019695435.1 Methanoregulaceae archaeon
TTTTTCGAGCTGCGAGAGCGGAGTGTCGCAGGTGAAGACCATGGGTTTTGCCCCGAGTTTTCCCACCTGCTGGTACAGGTTGAACGTGAAACTGTCGTAGCAGTCCACGATAAGGACGGTCGGGACGCTCATGGCGAGACCCCCGCCCGTTCGATCGCCCTCATCATCGCTGCTGCCTTGTTCTCAGTCTCGATCCATTCGTTCGCGGGTACCGAGTCCGCAACGATGCCAGCCCCTACCTGGATGCTCGCCCTGCCGTTCTTCACGCTCACGGTGCGGATCGCGATGGCAAACTCGAGGTTTCGGTCAAAGCCGATATACCCGACTGCGCCCGCGTAGAGCCCGCGTGCATCCGGCTCGATCCCGCTGATGATCTGCATCGCCCGGATCTTCGGCGCGCCAGAGACCGTCCCGGCCGGGAAGCAGGACTTGAGTGCATCGTAGCAGTCGAGGTGGTCCATGAGCGTCCCGGTGACGGTCGAGACCATGTGCTGGACATGGGAGAACTTTTCGATGCCCATGAACTCGGTGACATCGACCGACCCGAACTTGCAGACCCTCCCGACATCGTTTCGTGCGAGATCGACCAGCATTGTGTGCTCGGCCCGCTCTTTTTTGTCGAGCAGTAATTCCTGTGCGAGCCGTTTGTCCTCGCTCCTGTCGTGGCCCCGGGGCCGGGTGCCGGCGATTGGTACTGTCGTCACGCGTCGTTTCTCCACCCGCACGAGCATCTCTGGGCTTGCCCCGATTACCTGCTCGTCCCCGAAATCGAGGAAGTACATGTACGGGCTCGGGTTGATCGCCCGCAGGGCAGCGTAGATCGGGAACGGGTCAGCGCCCATCGCACATTCCATTCTCCGGGAGAGCACGGCCTGGAAGATATCCCCGGCCACGATATGCTCTTTAATCCCTTCGACCGCATGCGAGAACGCCTCCTTGCCGGTGTTGTCCGAAATCTCCAATGGCTTTCCGGGTTTCATATCCCGGGGTATAGTTGATGCCGGTGGTTTTTCTGCGATTGTTTCGATCTGCTGTTTCAGTGCCGCGATGTGTGCGACACAGCGCCGGTATTCGGCAGCCGGGTCCGATTCGTAGGTCAGGAACGGGCTTGAGAAGATAAACAGTCTCCGGTCCCGGTGATCGAAGACAACACAGTCTTTCGTAAACATGAATCGGGCATCAGGAGTGGCAACAGCCGTGCTGCTCTTTGTGCTTTCAACCTGCCCGAAGAGCGAGTGTACGATATCGTAGGAAAAGTATCCAACCATCCCCCCGAAAAACCGCGGGGCCCTGAGGTTTATGTAATTGAACCGCGAGAGAACCGACCGGATTTTATCGACCGGGTTTGCACCCTCCGGTTCGCGTGCGATGGCAACAAACGCCTCGCTGCCAGTCACGACCACGTCATCACCGAGCGTAATCATACCCATGGGATCGATGCCGACGTATGAGTACCGGGCGATCTTCTCGCTTCCTTCTATGGATTCAAGGAGGAACGCGTTTCCCGTCCGGGTTTTCAAGAACACGTCCAGCGGCGAACACCGCGGGAGCGGAAATTCGGTGCAGAGCGGAATCACCAGCGGTTTTGGCTGGTTGTTTACTGCAGTAAGGAATTCATCGGGCCCAAGATTCAGGTTCAGTTCTTTTTGAGTAATATTCGTCTCCATCCCATCGGCATCACCAACTAACGTATCGCGTGAATGTGTCCCGGTCAGGAACGAGGTGTGTAAAGGTTCCTGCCCTGGCAGACAGTACAGGCACAGGCATCGTGCGAAGAATCGATCAGATCCCGCAGGCAGCCCGCCCAAACGCTTAGTTTTGGTTGTTATTGTACATATTTATACATTGTTGTTATTTTATGTAAGTCAATGCATGTGCAATACAGTATGCCCATGCCGGGTATTGACAAAAGAGAAGGCGATCCCGGAAAATCAACGGCGATAAATAACGATCCAGGCGTAACTGAAAGCCTTGAAAAGCGGCGCAGAATGTGGCTATGAACCGGGTGTGCACCAAAGACCCATGCCCTGATCACTCTACTTTTATACCCTTGCCGCGGAGTGTTTCGGTCTTCTTCTTTGAACATTCTTCGCACCGGAACCCGGGAGCCGCATCGTTGCTTTTGTCATAGTCCCCGGACCGTACCAGCCGGTACCCCCGCGCGACTTTGCCGCAGTCCACGCAGGAGATGTTCTCTTTGACCTCCCACTGCGCAGCAAGCGACCGGGAAGTAAAGATGAACTGGTCGACCCGGAAGAAGATCAGCCCTCCGATCAGGTTTGCTACGATAGCGGCTAGGCTCTGTCCCATTACGGCAAAGAGAATGCCGACCCCAGGCAAGGATCGGAGTGCCTGCCTGCCAACGGAGCAGGGAGAGTGCGTACCGCTTGAAATTGATCCGCATACAGGAATCTTTTCGGGCCGGGGAATTAAAAGGGATTGTGCCGTTCCCCCTATGCACTGCACGAGGACTTTATACCCTGCCGGACAAATACTAGGAAATACACTTGACGTGAGGATATATGTGGCCGAACAAGCAGCACTCGCTCGGGTGGGTTTTTATCACGCGGATGATCGGGATCATAAGTTTCCTGATTGTGGTCGTGCTGGCAAATATTCTGGACTTTTACGTCGGGAGCTCGCTCTATCATTCGGGTGTCGATTTCCTGAATCTGAATTTCTGGCTGCTGCTCCTCATCGGCATCATCATTTTTGTCGCTGACATTTTCGGGGCGTTTCCCTTCCCGTTGAACCTGCCGGCCCCGATTATTAAGGCAATCGGCAGTGTCTTTATCATCGCGTTCCTGCTCCGGGTGTTTGATTGGGTAGACTCAACCACCGGCAACAATATTTACCATTATTTCTGGCTGCTCTCGTTTGTGATCGTACCGATCGTCTTTATCATAGTGCTTTTAGCTGGGTACTATGAGATCATCTACGATCTCTGGGCGAAAGCAAAGATCCGTGAGGGATCTAACGTGGCTGTCGCCGGTTCTGCAGATAACCCGCAAGCAATCTCCTCTCCCAAATCCTGGGAAGATGTCAGCGCCGAGTTACGGATGATGCTGTACGAAATTATCCACAGGTTCCGCGAAGAGATCCGGAAACGTTAGCACTCGCGGGTTACTGTCCCTTAAGCAGGAGAGTTTGTGCCAAAAACGTCGAGGATGACATTTCCCGTATAACTATCACTCACCAGTTAGGGTTTTCCTCACGGAATTTTCTCTCTTTTTCAACAAGTTCTTCGCTCGTGAGATGGGCCGGCATACAGATGCAGCGGTGTTCAATAAAGACGCCGTCCTTGAAACTGCCCTGCGGTTCACCCGTACGACAGGCGCCATAGATGTCAGCATCGCAGTCATGGTAGACCTGCGGGAGATTCTTCTCTCTGGCGTACATAAGTGCCTCATGCCATGATGCTGCCATAATTGCAGTATTGTGGCGTACAGGTACTATATCTGGCGTGTGGTAACAGCATCCAGCTAAAGACATCCAAAAAAGAAAAAAATGAATGAGATTTATGTAATTAGAACCGGGGTTTCCGGTGCTTGGGCAGGCAGTCCCTGCAGTAAACCGGCCTTCCCTCAGTTGGCTTGAAGGGGACTTCGCACTCTTTTCCACAGTCTGAACAGACCGTCTTTGTCATTTCTCTGGGACCGAAGTTTCTCGGGCCACCAAATCCTTTTCTTTCCATTGTATTACTCATGCAGTTTTATATCTGCATATATTCATCATACCATTCAGTATAAATACATCTGCATCTGATCAGGCATCCATCCGACCAGTTCTGCGGGGTCAGGGAATGATTTCGCACCCATTGAACTTCTCGTGGGCAAAGTCAGGAAGGCTGATGCGCCCGGAATCTATCAGGGCCCGTACACGGGGGAGTGCATCCATTAAAGAATCGCGCAGGTTTTCCACGGTACCGCACACGAGCTGTCGGCCGGCCGGGTTCCAGGGCTGCACGATGCTCGAGTACAGGCACCGGCCGCCACAGAACGTGCGGATGTGACATGTCGTACACTCGCCACCCACCGGGATCCGGGGCAAGCTCTGCGGGTCTGCGTCCGCGATATGGCCGGCATAATATTGTCTCATGCCGATCATAATCGGGCAGGGCGCGATATGACCGTCGGTCATGATCGCATAGTTCGCGTGCCCCGCCCCGCACCGCAGGGGGCTCTCCCTCCCGTACAGAAGATCTTCCATGGGATCGATGAAGGGGTACCAGCGATTGACCTGCCCGTTCTGTTCCATATGGTCGACCCATGCCGTGACAAGTGCACGGATACCGGGATTATAACTTTCCGTTACCCATTCTGCAAACCGGCGGCGGGAGAGATCGCGGGTGAAGTTTGCATCCATCTGCCAGTGGATAGATGTAAATGAGTATACCGGATTCTCCGCGAGGTACCGGACTGCGTCGAATATATCGGTGCGCTCGGTCACGGTCATCCGGGCAATCAGTTCGCCGCGATAGCCGTCTGCCCGGATCTTTCTCACGTTTGTCATCACCCGGGAAAAAACACCGGCCCCCCGGTTTTCATCGGTGAGGGTTTCGCGCCCGTCCAGCGAGACAAGGATCGTGGAGAATCGGTTGACGATATCAGGAGCGAGCTGGTCGAGCAGGAGGCCGTTGGTCTGGATCATGAACCTTTGCACCGGGGCCTCACGGACAATCCTTTCGATCAATACCGGACGCAGGAGCGGTTCGCCGCCATAGAATGTCACGGTTGGCGAGGGATCCCGCGCAAGGAACCGGTAGAGCAGTTCAGGATCGTAACTGAGATCCGGTGCGAGGTTCGCATCGATCTCGACCGGCACTGCATCCGGACCCTCTTTATCTTCATCCTCGAACGCCTTGGCCCGGCAGTACCGGCAGCAGAGGTTGCAATCGTCGGTGAGGATGAGATGGAAGTACATAGATAAATTCCTGTTATCATGGGAAGCCCCAGACGATAAATCCGCGGGATTTCGGTATGAACAACCATTTTTTCTATGGTGTGGCTGTATTAATCAGGTCTGTATGCCACAGATCATTGTGAAAAAGTCGGAGCAGGACACGGGAACCGGATTCGGCTGGGATGCTGCGGACTATGCACGGAGTTCCCAGGCACAGAAGCAGTGAGCGCAGGAACTGCTAAAAAAAATCGATCTGTCAGGCAGCGAAAAGGTGCTTGATATCGGGTGCGGTGAGGGTACCGTGACTGCCGCACTTGCGAAACGCGTGCCGGAAGGATCCGTTCTCGGTATCGACCTCTCTCCTGACATGATCCGGTTTGCGCGTGAACAGTTCCCGCAGGATGCGCATCCCAACCTGTCGTTTGCAGAAGGAGACGTTCAGGTTCTCGGATTTTCTGGAGAATTTGATATTGTCTTTTCAAACGCCGCACTCCACTGGGTGTATGATCACGGCCCGGTCCTTGCGGGGATCGCCCGGGCGCTCCGGAGCGGCGGGCGGATGATTGTCCAGATGGGAGGGAAAGGTAATGCAGCTCAGGTCTTAGTCGCTCTTGACGTAATGCGTGCAGATCCCGGGTGGAGTCAGTACTTTCGCGGATTTTCCTTCCGCTATGGTTTCTTCTCACCGGCAGAGTATATCCCGTGGCTTGAAACGGCTGGCCTTGCACCGGTTCGCGTTGACCTCATCCCCAAAGAGATGGTGTATCCGGCACGCGACGGGTTCTGCAGCTGGCTCCGTACAACCTGGCTCCCGTACCTGGAGAGGGTGCCCCAGGCCCGGCGGAATGAGTTTGTTGATTCACTTGCCGATCAGTTCCTTGCTGTAAATCAACCGGATCCGGATGGCACCATTCACGTAAAGATGGTAAGGCTCGAAATCGAGGCGAAAAAACGCTGATCCCTGCCCGATAAGTGTCGTAATGTATAAACTATTTTCCTGTAATTCATTCTTATGGCCGGGGGAGTACTTTGCAGAGAATATCGATATCTTGGAACGCGGCGAACTTGACGCCCTGATCATGGGATGAGTACATCAACCCCCCCCAAATGGAGATCTGGCGTACTGATGTACAACCTCGTGAACCGTCAGTGACCATCGGAGGGCAGGGTGGTGCGCTGGCATCATTTTTTGCCCTGCTGCATCTCCGAAGGTGTAATGGTTAATGCGCCTTTATTTAAGCAAATAAGCGCAAACCGGCCAATATTTTCGCCTATTTAATCGGAGTTAATAGTGCGCCACAATACCGAAAATACCATTGAAAATATGGCTAAATTTGATATTTCGACGTGTTTTCGACGGAAACCTTTTATATTATCAGGCGTTAACTCTCATTATCAAAACCCAAACGGGGTTTTGAGGTGTTTAAATGGGACAGAAAATTGGAAAGGAAAAGATCCAGCGCGAAAAGGGATTCCTGTACTTCATTGGGAAGGACGGGTATGTCTGGGCAGCCCCGATGAAGCACAACAAGACCGGCAAGAAGAAGAAAGTCGGTACTGAAAAGATTGCCAAGGAAAAGGGCTACATGTATTACATTGGCAAAGACGGATTCGTCGCAAAAGCCAAGATGAAAAACGCATAAACCGAACATCTTTTTATCATTGCAGTCGGATATGGTGCCGGGGCAATCCGGTACTGCCCGACTGCATATAATTTTTCCCCTGACGGGATCGTTTCTCACAATATTTCTTATTATGTGCATCTGTCAGGTATCATTGAATGGTAAATGTGAATCAGCAGATCTGATGCGGCATTATTGCGGATGAATAAGTGCAGACCGTTCTCGGCTACCCTTCTGATTTCTTACCGGGGAGTTCCCTTGGTGCATAGTAATGTATGTGCAATGCATGTGCAATCTATTGTGAAACCTGATGTCTATATTTATACCCTATTGTTTCCACTGGAAAATCAAAGAATTATGGTTTTTTTGGTTAAATACTGATAATCCACTGGATCTTTATGGACAACCTGAAAGCAGAATACGAAAGGAAATCAGATCGTATATACACGGATCACAACATCATAGTAACCGAGGAACCGATCAGCAAGATTAACTCTGAACGTCTCATGAACGGCATCTGTGGTCTCACCATAGCGCTCATGATCCGGAACAGCCAGCCCTCCCGGCCCTGTTCATTGTAAAACCCGGTTCAGCCGGTCCTGCACTGCAGCCGCTACACTGTATAATTGATTTCGCCGGCTATCCCGCCGAGACCGATGTGTATCGCGTGCCTGACGAAGGGTGTATGGATCATCCGGCCTGATCCCGTTCACGAAGAGCGGTTTCATGGTCGAAGTGAATGGGAACAGGCATTAAAAAAAGGATGTGGCATACTGGTGGGTGGTTTCAATTGCGCAAACCGCAATAAAAATGCATGGGCCCGTCGTGATTCGAACACGAGATCTTCGCCGTGTGAAGGCGACGTCATAGCCAACTAGACCACGAGCCCTCATGCATCGACCGGGAATCGAACCCGGGCTATAGGCTTGGAAGGCCTAAGTCATACCTCTAGACCATCGATGCACTGCGCTCTACAATTTTGGTGGGGAGGTTTATTAATGCTTACTTCTCCCGCACTGATCAATGTTTCCGGCCCTGCCTACACATCATGTGGTTTGTTCCTCATTCCGGCCGTACTCATGTCCAATGTCTTTGTCCTGTATCATAACGCACATCCCCGATAAGGGGGTAGACAAAAATGTGAAAATTCCTGGTAAATGCTGCCCGATAAAATATTATGGATCAGTTTCCTCGAAGCTCGATCCCGATCTTTTCAAGCGCGGCGATCCGCTTCTCTATTGGCGGGTGAGTGGAGAAGAGTTCCATGATAGTGTTACCCGAAAGTGCCGGAATAATAAAGAATGCATTTGCGCCTTCAACCTTGGCTTTTGCCTGAGGGGGGACGACCTCCATCCTGCCACTGATCTTGTTTAAAGCCGAAATAAGCGCCTGAGGGTTTCTTGTGATGAGCGCACTGCCCCGGTCCGCCGCAAATTCGCGGTATCGGGAAAGTGCGAGGATTAACAGTGTGCTCAGCGCATAGACAATGATCGAGACGATCCAGACTACGATCCACCCTGCGCCATTGTCGCGATTATTGCCACCGAAGAGCGCGGAAAAGAAGAAACTCTGCATGATCATCGAGGCGATCATTGCGACGAAGCTTGCCATGGTCATCGTGAGAATGTCCCGGTTCTTCACATGCGAGAGTTCATGGGCGAGCACTGCCTCAAGTTCGTCTTTTGTCAGAAGGCGCAGGATTGAGTCGGTGCAGGCAACCACCGCATGCTTCGGACTACGACCCGTAGCAAACGCATTGGGCACCGGGCTCTGCATGATTGCAATTTTCGGCATGGGCAGGTCGGCCTCATGACATAGTTTCTCGACCGTGCGGTGAAGTTCCGGGTATTCGTCATCGGTTATGATGCGCGAATGCGTGGTCCAGAGCACCAGTTTGTCCGAAAAGAAATACTGGATAAAGCCCATTACCACCGCTAGACCGACAATCAGCCAGATACTGACCCCGGGAAAGAACACCACGAGTACCGTCATGAACGCCAGGTAGAGGATGAACAGTAAAAATCCTGTCAGCAACACTCTGGTTGTCAGACCCCAGTCTCTTTTCCATTCCATAATTAGTACATTTCTGCTGCCGCCGCTCTTAAATCATTCGAAAATGGCAGTGTATAACAATTACCCGCGCTCGTTTCACGTTCCGGATGACCCTTGTTATCCATCCGGTGCGTGACAGGGAGTGCCGGACTGTCTTCATACCAAAACAGAAACTATTTTTCGGCATAACACCGGACTGGTACAATATGGACGAAGTCGATTCCGAGGCTCTGGCTGATGTGGCATACGGCATCTTCGATCACCTTCTCACCAGGAGACTCCAGACGCAGGGAAAGTATCTCTATGCGCTCGTTGAAGGAGGCGTTGACTTCACCGCAGACCTGACTGAGACTGTTGAGCAGTTCACCGATGAATATCCGCAGCTCGCTGAGGCGCTCCTTGCACGGTTTGGCCCGGTCGACACGATCTACCGGATGCTCTGCGAGGGGGAAGGTGTCATTCCCTCAAAGACGACGCAGATGTACTGGATCGTGCAGGATGCTCCGGGCAGCGCACCCGAGGCAATTGAAGACGAGCATGCCGGCAAGTGGCTGATCTTTCAGGAACCCGAAGGGGCAGATGCCGCGTGGAAGAAAGTGCGGGACGCAACAGTTGCACATGATTTGGGTATCTCGGCAAAGGTCAGCACGGCAAAACCAAATCCGGATTCCCGGGACAGCCGCAGGGTTATTTATGTCTATACAAAGGACTGGGCAGACGAGGCTGATGTGATGCGGGTGCGGGAGAACCTCCGCAGGCTCGGGTTTGTTGACCGGATCGGGTACAAGCGCAACCTCGAGACGTTTGCCGGCGAGTACGCGCAGAAAGGCAAACGGGTCACGTATTACTCTGCATAAATCTTCGGTTTTTGTACAAATAAAGCAAAAAAGAAAAACTATATTGAGAGAGAAAATTCAGTTACGCTTTCCGCTCCTTGTTTTTCGGTCGCAGGTTCTTGTACCCGCACTTGCGGCATGTCGTGGCGCGGATCGCATTGCGTGCATTGCAATGCATACATATTTTCACGTTGAGTAACCGGGCTTCGGCTTCTGGGAACTTTGCCATGGATATACACTCCTGTCTGCCCTTATAACAATGTTCTTTGATCTTTTAACCGTTTGTGTCTACCCGATATCGGTATCCTACCGGTTTACGAACCAGTCACGGAATGCCGTGAGTGCGCGTGCACGGTGGGAAATGGCGCTTTTGTCCTCAAGCGGGATCTCGGCAAGGGTCTGTCCGTTGACCTCAAAGATCGGATCATACCCGAATCCTCCGGTGCCCCGGGGCGCCATTATGATCCTGCCATCAATCGTGCCGGTGAAGATCTCAATTCCGGTTTCATCGGCAAATGCAATCGCGGTGGTGAACCGGGCATTGCGATCCACAACACCGTCCATCAGCCTGAGGATACCGGTGTTGCCGATCGATGTGAGTACGTACGCCGCATATGGTCCCGGGAACCCGTTGAGTGCATCGATAGAGAAGGCAGTGTCGTCAACGATGAGCGGCACGTGCAGGTGATCGTATGCGAACTGGGCTTTCTCACGGGCGATTTTCTTGACATCATCGGAGCGGAGTTCCGGGATATCGAGCGCCACATGCCTGACCTCAATAGATCTGCCAAAAAATGCCGCGACCTCTTGTGCCTTGTGGGCATTGCTGGTGACGATGGTCAGGTTCCGGTTCACAGGTACCTCCCCCGGAGTTCTATCTCCTGCTCCCGGGCCAGCACCTCTTCTGCACCGGCAAATGTCTCCGCGTACCCCCGGGCAAATGCCGCACTGAACACGCTAGCCTCGTTTGGGTTGGTGCTTTTGAGTGTCTGGAACATGACGTGGATATCAACGCCCCTCTGCTCGATCTCCGTAGTCACCTGCGATAAGCCGAAATCGATCAGCACGCACCTGCCGTCACCGTCACGCAGGATCATGTTGCTCGTGGTAAGATCCCCGTGCATGATGCCGGTCGTGTGCAGCCGGCCGACTATCCGTCCTGCCTCCTCGCAGTGCGCTTCCGTGAGATCTCCTGAAAGAAGCGTGCCGGTGATCTGCTCCATCACGATGGAGTCATGGGTGATATCGCTTATAACTGGTGTGGGGACGCCTCCTTTGCGTGCCAAGTGGATAAGCCGGGCCTCAGCCCGGGTCCGTTCCGCGATCAGTTTTTTGTCAAGCGCCGGTACCCTGTACCGTTTGGATACTCGCTGCTTGATCGCGTTTCCGTTCCTGAAACTGACGATGGCCTCTGCCCCCCGTTTCTGCCCGGCGCTGCTGTATTGTCCGCGATCCGGCGCGTGCGTGACTTCATGTTTCCAAGTGACCTCCACCTCATCTGAGCGGAAGGACGGGTTGACCTGTGAATTCTCGATAGCAAGCGACTGGCCGCTCTCGAGCATCAGTTTTCCCGTATAGGCGATCATGGCGCCATTGTCACCGAGATACTTTCGCTCTGGTACATAGAAACGTGCACCCCGCTCCTTGCACATGATCCCGAGCATCTCCTGCAGCCGGGCGTTGGCCCCTACGCCGCCGACAAGGAGCACCTCGTCTTTTCCGGTGAGCGAGAGCGCCCGTTCTGTCACTTCCACGCACATAGCAAACGCCGTCTCCTGTAGGCTGCAACAGACGTCGGGCAGCGGTTTTTTTGCATCCTTTGCGGCAGAGACCAGTCCGGAGAATGCAAGATCCATGCCCTTGACCGTGTAGGGAAGTTCAAAATAGTTCCCGGCTTTTGCCTGCGCCTCGATCAACGGCCCCCCGGGATGCGGGAGATCCTTTGCCCGGGCAAACTTGTCCAGCGCATTTCCTATGCCGATGTCGAGCGTCTCTCCAAATATGCGGTATCTCCCGTTGAGGTACCCGATTACCTGCGTATTTGCCCCGCTTGCGTAGAGTACAATCGGATCGCGGCAGCCGGTCGCCCAGCACCCGATCTCCACGTGGGCTACGCAGTGGTTTACTCCAACGAGCGGGACATCAAGGGCCAGTGCAAGCGAGCGTGCAGCCGTTGCCACCGTCCGCAGGCAGGGTCCAAGCCCCGGCCCCTGCGAGAAGGCAATCCCGGTAACTTTCTCCGGATCTTCGAGAACCGAGGAGATGACTTCTTTTATCACCGACGCGTGGTGCTGTGCCGCCTCGCGCGGGTGAATACCACCGTGGGCAGGTAAATACGGGTGCGAATACAGCGCGAGAAGATTACGGTCAAAAAGAGCAGCACTGAGGTTCCAGGCTGTCCCCTCAATGCCAAGTATCTGCCCAAATGCAGGCATCAGCGTTTATTTCTTGAATTCTGTGTATCCGCACTTTCCGCAGGCAACACGATCCTTGTGGTCGGCCATCATGACGCCGGGGCCGCAGCGGGGGCAGTACTTCTTGGTGGTGGTGACTTTTTCACCTTCAACCTTGAAGAACGCACTGCGTGACGGCCCTTTTACTGCTGCTTTCTTTGCTGCTGCCATGCTTATGCCGCTCCTTCCTCTTTGGGCTTGGGCATGCCGCGTGCGGACAAGTACGGGCGTTCGGTCTTCTTCTTTGCATCTTCAGTATCGTACACACGCGCCTTGCCGGTGACTACAGTCTTGCCAAAATTGCTTTTCAGACTGTCAAGAACAACCTGTGGCTCTTTTGTATTGAGCAATGCGCACAGTTTGCCGATGATCTGCATGCGGGAGGGTGTAGCGCCATCGTATGTGAGAGTAAACTGAATCTCTCTCCGTGATAAAAGTTCATTCCTTTTATCGCTCTCGATTTTAAAGTCCATCGATATCCTGTAATTATTGGAAACCGTGTTATTTAAAACCAGAACCCTGCTTTTAGAAAAGAACAGAATACGCCTCAAAAATCAAAAAAGGGGAAAATATCCTGTTTTTTTAAGATTATGCGCCGACCCGGACAAACAGCCCGAGAAGTTCTTGTGCGGCGGCTTTTGCTCCGGCATCAATCGTGCGGAGCACGATCCCTTTATGCGGCTGGCCATAGAGCACGACTGCTGCTTCCGGTGCGGCGATCACCAGCGGGATCACGGCAAGGTCTTCCTCTCCATTGACCATGATGGTAACAGGAGTATGGTTAATCGCGTAGGTAAGCGCTTTGACCAGATCATCGGTGATGGTGCCGGCCGGGTTTTCTACACGGATACATTCACCGGAGAACTCCGGCATCCGGCTGCATGGTGAACGCATTGTCTGGCCGTCCACCACGGCGATTGAGGGGGTGATCCCGTTTTTCTGCAGGGTGTGGGTAACAACATCCCCCACCGTATAGACCGTACGCCCGGCAAGTTCCGGGAGCACCGTGCTGATATCCCGGTGGAGTATTCCGAAGGGGCCCTTGAAGAGTTTGCGCGACTCTTTGGGAAGCACGAGCATTTTAGCGAACCTTTAACGCATAACGTCCGGGAAGCTTGATATTCATCCGTTTTGCCACGTCGGAATTTTCCGGGTCGATGATGACAAGATAGCCCGACCAGTCATCGCTTAAATTTGCCGTTCCGCAGATCACGCAGTTCTCGCCTTCAACCACCCGGTGGCATTCCCGGCAGACTTTACCCTGTTTTTTCTTATTCATCGGCGGCATTTTCTTTCCTCTTGCCTTTGGCCTTCACGGGCTTCTCCTTGGGGGCGCTCGTAACACCGGCGGCCGCTTTCTCTTTCTCCTTTTCGATCTCCTCTTCGAGCCAGAGCGCTGTGCCAAGGCCGGCCTGCCGCATGGTGAGCCCTATTTTGCTGTCCCGCGGCTCGCGCTCGTTTAAGGAGAGCGTTACCACGCGGACCCTGACAATATCGCCGACTCCGATGAAGCGTTTGGATTCCTGGCAGATGAGCCGGGCGTTCTTCTCATCGAAGTTGATGTACTCGTCCGAGATCTGGCTCACGTGCAGCATGGCATCGATGGGCCCAAGGCTTACGAATGCCCCGAAACTCGTGGTCTCCACAACGAGCCCCTCAATAACTTCCTGCAGGGAGAGCCGGAGTACGAGCCCCTCAAATTTCACATCGTAATACACGCCGCCGTCACCGGGTACGATCTCGCCCTCACCGACGTCTTCAACTTTTGTGACAGCGATAAAGATCCCGAGTTCCTTATCGATACTCCCTTCGAGCTGCTCCTGAAGGACATCCAGAAGGACCTTTTCCAGTTTTTCGCCAAGCCGGGTGGGGGGCACCCTGACTTTGTCTTCCAGCATCATCTTGTAATACATAACCCGCCTACCTTCGCAATATCTCAAGTTTTTTCTGTTTTCTCATGGATATAACCCCGATACCCTGTGCGAGCAGCGCGTCCCTGACCCGGCGGTCGTTGGTCACCACCAGACCCCCGTTGTCTGTGGCCCAGGCAATAACCTGATCGTCCACCGGAATGAATGAACCGGTGCCTTCCGCAACCGTGCACTGCCCCGTAAGCGCAAGCCCGAGCCGGGCCGCGGCGCCATCATTGCCTTTTGCCCGGGACAGCCCGGCCAGTTCCTGCACCACGCCGGGAAGCACCACCGGTTCAAAACTACCGAGCAGCTCGCGGATCTCACTGAAAAGATCGATCTTAAACTGCGCCGGCATCATGAGCGCGTTAGCGTCCAGCAGGACTTTCACTCGTTGAGGACACCCATTCCGATTAACCGCCAGCGTGCTCCCACCTGCCGGCTGATAGCGATCCGGGCTCCCTGCTCTGCGCAGACCGGACGCTTCAGCTGCACTTCGACTGCCTCTTTCTTTGTGCTTGTGACTACACCCACCGTGACCGCGGTACCGACGGAAAGCATGAGCGGTTCGTTGTATTTTAGGGGTTCAATGACAAGTTCGCTCGTTGCTCCCACGACCCGTTCCATCAGAGTGACCTGGCATTTGATCTTATCCCATACCGGGGGCAGTTTCCCGACATGGCCGACGACCTGACCGGCCAGTGCATCGCTTTTGGTGAGCGCCGGGTCAAGTTTGGTCCCGACACCGAGAAGCCCCCCCGGTGTCGCTTCTTTTACAGTTTTTGTACCAGCGTTGATGGAGGTAACTTCTGTGATGATCGGGATCCACTTGATTCGGTTCTCGATCTGCGTCTGCCTGCCGGGCCGGATCTCAATAGCATCGCCTTCGCGGAGGATGCCCCGGATAAGAGACCCTCCGACAACACCTCCTTTTACCTCCTTCCAGTTGCAGCCGGGTTTGTTAATGTCAAATGAGCGGGCAACAAGCATCACCGGCTCGGCTGAGGGGTCGCGGACCGGCTCGGGAATGGTCTGGTCCAATGCCTGCACCAGTGCTCCCATGTTGATACCTTTTTGGGCTGAGACCGGGATGATGGGGGCGCTCTCGGCAACGGTTCCTTTCACGAATGCCTTAATCTGCTGGTAATTATCGATCGCCTCTTTCTGGGAGACGACGTCAATCTTGTTCTGGACGATCACGATCTTTTTGATGCCGACAAGCCCCAATGCCATGAGGTGCTCTTTTGTCTGGGGCTGCGGGCATTTCTCCGTGGTGGAGATGACCAGCATCGCCCCGTCCATCAGTGCCGAACCCGAAAGCATCGTCGCCATCAGGGTCTCGTGCCCGGGTGCATCCACAAAAGAGACGGACCGGAACGGAGTCCCGGTTCCGCCGCAGACCGGGCAGACCGGCTTTGTCGAGTATGCATCCGGGCCTTCGCAGTTCCCACACTTATAGAATGTTGCATCCGCGTAACCCAGCCGGATGGATATTCCCCGCCGCACCTCCTCACTATGCCGGTCCGTCCAGGTTCCGGTGAGCGCATTTACGAGCGTGGTTTTCCCGTGGTCCACATGGCCCACCACCCCGATATTTACACTGGGTATTGTCACATCATGCAAATAAAATCGAACCTCCTTATCCTATTTCTAATAGGCATACTTATACATAACCTGTAAAGGCTGGTTTTACAGGTTCGGGATGTTTTTTTACTGGCAACAAGTAATAAAAAAGGAAAAAAGCCGGTATCCC
>JACTVF010000370.1 GCA_019695435.1 Methanoregulaceae archaeon
ACATATTTGACATTATAGCCTATCAAGGCAAGCTAGTTAATGAAATACCCTTAGAAGGTCGTAGAAAGCTGTTAGAATCGGTCTACAAGCAATATTTAGGGTGGTGTGACAAGATTGAGATACCACAATGGACTTCCATAGGCAAAAAGAAGCTTTATTATGATAGTATTGGCAATGAACTTTTGGAAGGAATTGTAATGAAGCGTTTGGATAGTAAGTATTTGATTTCATTGAATTCGTGTTTACAGAATCCTTATTGGATTAAAGTTAAGAAACAAGACAAGATGTTTGAATCTACAGGTGATTAAAATGAAAAAATCTGGAAAAAATATTGGTCAAAGACTTTGTGAAGATTATTCTTTTTATAGCAAAATTAAAGGTTTTGCTAAGAAACATTCTTCTCGTATTGTCAAACGAGTTCTCAATAAAAAACCAAAATTGGAGAATGAATAATGCAAATTGATATTGGTGAATTAAAAGAAATTAGAATTCAACCGAGTGTATGGAGTTCCGCAAAAGATAAATTGAGAGTTCAGGAAGTCACTTTCTTTCTTGAATTCGATAAGATAGGAACAACCTATTTTACTCTAAGTAAAGCAGATGCTAAAGCTATGATTAAAAGATTAAATAGTATTCTTGATAAGGAAGAAAATATAATTAAAAAAGGAGAAAATAAAATGGAAAAGAAATTGACAAAAAGGTTGGCATTGAAGATTTGTATGGAATTGTGGCAATGGCTAAGTCAGCATACGAGTATTAGTAGTGGTTCTGCTAAAGTTAAATGGCCCGGTTGGAAGAAATATTTTGAAGGTGGTGTATCTGATGTTGAGAATGAATGTCCTTGTTGTGAATATGCAAAACGTATGAGTGGTGAATATTCAATTGCAGCCGGAGACATAGCATGTGATTATTGCCCCATGAAGTCTCTATGGGGTGATGATTGTACTGATGATGATTCAGCTTATAATGAGTGGTGGTATAATTCAAAAAGTAGAACGAGTCATAAGAAGTATGCAACGGAGATTTATTTGGCTGCCAAGAAAGCATACGAAAGGGAAATGAATAGGGGTTAATAAGTTTGTGAAGAGTATAAGGAGAATATATGAGAAATACAAGTATAGGAATAGGTTCTATAATAGCAGTTGTTATTTCATGGACTGTTAATCATTCGGTTCTATGGTGTTTGATTCATGGATTCTTTGGATGGTTCTATATTGTATATTATCTTTGTGGATGGGCAAAATGACATTAGAACAATGGGAAAAGAGTTCATACAGAAATGTGTAGGGATAAAGGAAAGTTCCCTAGATATAATATAGCACTTGGATTCATAATTATAAGTCATACAGATATTCCATTTGCTATGAATTTGATTTATAAAAATATAAAGTATAGATTTATTTGTACAGATAATTAATTTTAGCGGTTTGAAGGTGGGCATGGATAGAAGTGTGGATGCACTATAATCCTAATGAATACAGTCTCGGTCAAGTCCTGATAACCGCTAATGTTTTGTAACACAAATGTAATATATAAAAAATAAATACTTCTATGGAAAACAAAACAGAAAAACAAGTAGAAAAAAAGATAGAAGATTTATTGCATAAAGTATTAGGTTTCGGAATGTCTTTTAATATCGGAACACAGATAGGATACGGATTAGGAAACTTTTTTAAAGATTTGGTTCTCGGAGAGTACAAGGAATCTTAAACCATTCAATTTACAATACTTTTCTGCCGCTTCCCACTTCTCTTGATTGTTCACATAAGTTAATGCTTCATATAACTTAGTAGCTTCCTTTTTTCTTGTACCAACTTTAGGTGGGTCAATTTCTTTTTGAGGTTTAATTTCTATTATCAACTTCTCTATCTTACCTTCTTTATTCTTAACTTCTGCATAAAAATCAGGAAAGTATCTTGACATTTTCTTTTTAATTGAATTGTAATAAGGAATAACAACTTCTTCTGAACACCATTTGATTACACTAGGATTCAAATCAAACTCTCTCATGGCTATTCTTTCCCAACCAGAGCGATAGATTATAATTTGTTTACCTATATATTTTTGGGGATTGACAGGTTTGTAAATACCTTTATTAAATTTTTTCATTATCTTAATCTAAATTGCTTGAAGATTTCAGCATTATGTTAAAACTTCGTCACTATAAGCATTATGATGTTCTATAGGGTCATGATTAACACGTTCATCATCAAATTTTATTACATATAACCATCTATTAAATGAAAGCTTTGGGTCTTCAGGATAATATTTTTCTAACCAATCATTATAAGATATAATACTATCAATAATTCCTCTACCTTTACTTACTGAAACTCTATCACCAATTTTATATTTAGGTTCTTCTATTCTATCAAATAAATTCTTTTCAATTCCTTTAAATTTATATTCTTCATTTATCTTTTTTATTGTATTAGAAGATTTTTCAAATTTTTCCTTATCAAAATATGTGTTATGTCTTAAAACATATTCAGTATTTTCATAAGGAAAAGCATCAAATTTTACACTATAACCTAAATCTTTCTTTTGTTGTTCTTTTTCACTACCATAATATTTTTTATTAAAATCATATTTATTAGTTATATCTATTACAGTACCTTCCCCCCAATGACCTTTAACTCTATCTCCAATTCTAAATTTTGGTGATTTACCAACATCAAACAAATCTCTTTCGGCTCCTGTAAATTTATATTGTTTTGCTTCATATATAAAGTTTTTGAATTTCATTATAATAATGGGTCGTAAGTTGCATGTTTGAGTATAGCATTTTGACTAAGATAATTCTGAATCATTGTATCATTCTTTTGGTCATCATCTCTTGTTAAAGCTTTCTTCAATCTATCGGCTATATGCTTTGGCTCAGTCTTCTTTTTCTTCTTCTTTTTTAAATCATCTGTAATATCAGTTAATTCTTTTCTGACCTTAGAAAGAGTTTCGTCTAATATGAATTCTTTGAATGACATTAATTATTATCCTTTATCACAATCATTAGGACATGCTTTACATACGTTTTGAAGAGTTTCAACTTTTATAATTCTTTCATCATACTTATTCATTTTTTCAGTTTGAGCATCAATCTTTTCATTAAGTTTTATCATAAATTCACGGTCTTCTTTGAATGTAACCTTATTAT
>JACTVF010000371.1 GCA_019695435.1 Methanoregulaceae archaeon
CGGCCGTGCTTATCGCGGGAGGTGTGGCAGCGCCGCTGCTGGGCGCGCGTAGCGCCAAGACGCAGCTCATGCTCACCTGCTCGGAGAAGGGATACAAGACATGGCTGCAGAACGAGGGGTTGAAGTCCACGGCCGCCAACGCGGCCAAGTGGAGAGCATACCTGGCGAGGAACGGGGTGGTATGCGGGCCGACTGGCTCCACGGGGCCGACTGGCGGGCACTCGGGGAGCTCCGGCCCGTCTGGTTCGACGGGCCCGACGGGCTCGACTGGCTCATCGGGATCAAGCGGCTCCTCAGGTTCGAGCGGCCCGACGGGGACTACCGGCTCTACGGGGCCCACGGGCCCGACTGGTTCGACTGGCCCGACCGGGAGCACGGGTCCGTCGGGATCTACCGGGGGAACGGGATCGTCGAGCATTACGCTGCCCCCGCTTAACGGCGAGCTCCAGTGGGAGCTCGACCACGCACTGAATCTCACCAACCCCGACGACATGGGGTTGGGAACTGCACAGGGGGGTAACGCCATCCTGTACACCGGCGCCTCTGCGCCGGCACCCACCGTGTACGACATCGACGGATTCGATAACCCGGCCACGACGGTCGCGGCGCTCAAGGCCCAGGGCGCGTACACGGTGTGCTACATCAGCGTTGGTACGGCCGAGAACTGGCGGCCGGACTACTCGAGCTTCCCGGCTGGGATCCTCGGCAAGTCCAATGGTTGGCCGGGCGAGGTGTGGATCAACACCTCCCCAAGCGGCCCGTACTACGCACAGCTCCAGGCAATCATGGTGGCCCGCTTCCAGATGTGTAAGGCCAAGGGCTTCAACGCCCTCGAGCCGGACAACATGGACGGGTCCGAGAACTCCACGGGGTTCAATATCACCATCGCCCAGGGCGACGCGTACGCCGAGTGGATCGCGCAGGAAGCGCACTCGCTCGGACTCGCTGTGCTGCAGAAGAACTTTGACGACCAGAGCTCTGTGCTGCAGCCGTACTTCGACGGCATCATCGACGAGCAACCGTTCCAGTACGACTCGACCAGCTACCTGTCTGCCTACACCTCTGTCGGCAAGCCGGTATACGACGTCGAGTACGCGGACCAGGGCGCCAACGCGGCGACCATCTGTCCGAAGGCAAACGCGCTGGGATTCAACACGACGATCTTCAACACCTTGCTCGACGGGTCGCTGCGGATCGCGTGTAAGTAATCACCGCTACCACAAGGGTTCCGAGGACGGAACCCTTGTGGTGCAACCAAGGGGAGAGCTCGTGAACACATGGGAAGTAGTTGCGCTGGCAATCGTGGGCGGCTTGTTCTTAGTCCTCGTCGGCTACCTGATCTGCATCGCTTTCATCATCCGCTGGTTTACGAGGCAACAATGAAAAACTGTCGCAAGTGGGATCCGCTTGATCCAGACGACGTCGAGTTTGGTCGCTACGAGAGGGCGCTCATCGACGTCGAGAACGAGATGCAGCGGCAGGATGACAAGTGGGGTCCCCAGGATCACCCCGACATCGTCTGGCTTGCCGTGCTCACCGAGGAGGTGGGCGAGGTCGCCAAGGAGATCCTCGAGCGCCGTTCTGGTGGTGGCTTCGATCTGCGCAAGGAGCTCGTCCAGGTGGCTGCCGTCAGCGTTCAGTGGCTCATGGCGATGGAGAGAGCCGAACGAGGTGAGCAGTTCAAGGTCCCACTCTCGTGAGCGTCGGCACCGCCATTGTGCTGCTGGCCGGGGACATCATCATCGTGCTCGGCATCTGGGCAGGGCACGTGCTCGACCACTGGCTCCGAAGGAGGCACAGGTGAGATACCGTGGGTGAGGTGGTCTTCGGGTGTCGAGGCTGTGGCCGCATCCTGGGCGCCCAGCACACCACCAGCTGCCCGGTCCGCCGTGAGGACCACGTCTTCATGGTCCACAAGAGCCACTGCAAAGAGTGGTCGGCGGCCATTGACCCCAAGCCGCGCCGCGGCAAGGCACGCACGTACGCCGACAAGGCGCACCTCAAGCCGGTCGAGGGCGTCACCCTTGAGCCCCCGCCGAGGGACGTGGCATGACCCTCTCCTTTGGGGAGTATGTGATCCAGTTCCGGGGCGGCCCCCTTGACGGGGAGACTATTGTAGGTTTGTATCCTGGTCAGGTTATAAAGGTGGACGAGGGTGTCTTATACAAGAACTCGGGGAAGGTTATGAAGATCCCACCGGGGTACGCCATGATCGGGCCGATTCATCGGTACGACTTCGTGGCCGACGAGTGGGGCGCCTAGTGCCCAAGGTTGACATCGCCACCGCGGCCAAGTGCATCTACTGTGGGGAGCAGTACCAAGACCGCGTCGGCAACTCGATCCACTACAAGCTCATCCACAAACGTCTGGACGACTTCTTCGCCAAGCATCGGCACTGCCACGAGAAGGTCAGGTACGAACAGCCCGCAACGAGCGAGCAGGAAGTCACTAAAATCCAAGGGGAGGTGAGAGGGTGCCCACGTTGATGTTGCCGCAGGAAACCGGATGGTCGTCACGCAGGACCGCCACCGGCGCGCTCCCGAAGAAGGAGCTCCCGCAGGGCCCCCTCCAGCGCACACAGTGCGCGTACTGCTACGACCAGCCCAAGGGGCTGTGGGACCCCAAGTGGGGCATGTGGACCGTTTGCCACTTTTGTCACGATTCCGACGGAGCAACCCCTAATGGATAGACTGGGTCCCCGCTTTTGGTCCAAAGCCGACCAATCTGGTGGTCTCGATTCCTGCTGGGAATGGAGCGCACAGCGTCGCGGTGGCTACGGGCGATACTGGCTCGACGGTCGGACGCAGAACGCGCACTGCCTCGTCTGCGAGATTGTCCTGGGGGAGTGCCCCGACGGCCAGGAGTGCCGTCACTTGTGTGGGAACCGCGCCTGTTGCAACCCGCTGCACTTGGCGTGGGGGACAGGGGAGGAGAACGCTGCCGACCGGTGGCGACATGGCACGGTTCTGTGCGGAGTCAGGAACCCCAGGACGAAGCTGTCCGAGGAGCAGGTTGAGGAGATCCGCAGGACGCCGAAGGCGTGGGGTTCGCAGTCTGAGTTGGCCCGTCACTTTGGGGTCAACGCCGGGACGATCAGCCGGATCGTCAGCGGTAAAGCAAGGGGGAGCAAACATGAATGACATACTCG
>JACTVF010000372.1 GCA_019695435.1 Methanoregulaceae archaeon
ACTACCGACCTGAGCCGTGCCGGTGATCGCTCCGATTCCTGTGAGCGGGGTCGTTACCGGGCCTGCTGCCGCACTGGTGACTGTGCCGGTGTAACTTCCCGTGCCGGTGGCATTAACCTCGAAATACATTCCTAAATCGCTGGAAACTGGTGTGTAAGTGCTTGATGTTGCACTACTGATGGTTGTGTAGGTACCCGTCGGTGAGTTGGATTCCAGCCACTGGTAATTTGCGGTTGCACCCGATGGCGTCAATGTACCGGCGGTCAACAAACTACCGACCTGAGCCGTGCCGGTGATCGATACTCCTGTGAGAGGAATTCTTTTAGTATAGGTGATTGGTGGAATCGTGTAACTGTCAGAGGCATTATTCGCGACTGCATATACTTCAATGAAATAATTACCTGCAGCCCATGGACCGGTATTAATATTCGCGGTATCGATAATACCCGGTTCTTCGAGAGGACCATTGTGGGAGGATAATGTTTCATAGGTATTCCACTGCGGACTTGAATCACTCATGTATTTCACCATTTCCCCGACCGTCCCCAAGCTCACACCGGTATACGTAGTGTTCCACTGTATACTCACAAGGTTCGGGTCCGCGCCGGTGTCAGTCCGGCTCAAGTTATCGACAAGGAGCGTATCTCCTCCAAACCCGGAAATGAAGGTACTGTTACGGACCGTGATCAGCAGTGACGGAATGAACCCCGTTGTTGTTTTGCCGGTAGAGGCATCGGTGAATGAGACACTGGAACCGGTACCAGGACCGAAGAGCACGAGGGTTCCGTTCTGTGTCAGGTTGAACATGAACGATGTCTGCCATGTATCGTTGAGTTTTATCGTCCCGACATTAAAACTGAGAGTTTTGTATTGTGTCCAGTTATTGGTATCGTCCTGAGTATAAGGATAATTGGGGTACTCATGTTTTACGCCGGCAGAAGATGTATTGAACTTATCAACATACGTGGACATCTGGGGAGCATACGTGTAATTCAGGTACTTATTTACATTCGATATGGTAGAATTATCCACGGTAATAGTACCGAGATTCACTGCCAGTGTGGTGTTCCCTCCGGCCTGTACGTTGAGCTGCCCGGCAATTTCGGTGTAGATCCGTGCGAGCGTAGCCGCGTCAGGAGCATTTGCATAAAATCCCCCGGTTCCAGTCGCCATTACCTGCATATCTGAAATTGCCTGTGGAGTAAATGTATTATAATAGGATATTGTATAGAGCCGGATATTGTTGTCAGCAGCGAATACGGTCATGTTCTGTTCTGTGAGTTGCTCATCGGGAGCTGTAGTATATGTGTAAACGGTTGGTGCAGTACCAAATGTTACTGTGCCGGTTTTGCCTGACGAACCTGCCGCAACCTTAACATATTGTTTTGCTGTTGTCTTATTGCTACCATAAGCATTCGTTACAGTCAAACTAACTGTATAGGTTTGGGCGGTGGAATTATACGGATAATAATGTAATGGATTTTGTAATGTGTTACCTGTTGTATTACTATCACCAAAATCCCATACCCACGATGTTGGTGAACCGATCGAAGTATCTGCAAATTGAACATACCCTTTTGCCGGAGTTGTCCCACTAAAACTTGCAGCCGGGATAAGACCGCCGCCCTGCCCACTGTAGTACATGTATTTATTGGGTTCGAGGGGACTCGTGCTGTAACCGGTGTATCCCGAAGGTGGAGCAGGGTAATAACCGGTCCCCCGGCCAAGGGGATCTCCCAGCCAGTTATAATCGCCATCGGTCAGAAGAATGATCGCCCGCACTGCATTCGGGTTGGAATTTGGATTGTTCTTGAGCAACGCGATAGACTGCTCGAGCCCATCCCGCGTTCCCGTAGCTCCATTCGCCGACAAACTGTTAATCGCTGCATTAACCGTTGCAGAACTGGGGGTTAACGATCCGACCGTGGTATCGATATTCTTGCCACTATCATAGCCAGAGAACGATACAACGGCCATCCGGTTATTTGACCCATTTACCAGGGAGACAAAAGACTTTGCACTGGCTTGTGCATTCTGGAGCTCTGTTTTACCATTACTCATCGCAGTGCTCATACTCCCGGATCGATCCATGAGAAGGACGACATCGATCGGTTCTGACTGCTGAAGTGCCGCGCCAGACCCTTCGATCTGGAGGGTGACGGTAAGGTTATCCCCCACATTGGCATTGGTAGTGCTGGCAGTTGAGGAGATACTCAGGGAAGGATAGTTTTTCCACACAAGAGTGGCCGTTCTCTGGATCGTAGTACCCTGCGGGCTAATCCAGCTTGCGGTTACCGTTGCCTGTCCCGTGGCAGTTGCATTATAGTTGGTCCCGGATGTCACAAATGTCCCGGGATAAAACTGCACTGTTGCAAAACCACCTGAACTCATATTCGCACTGGTCGCTGAGAGAGATGAGCTGCTCGTTTCTACATAGGGACTCCCCGAGGGGGCACCGGGAAATGTGTCAGTACTTTTTGAAAACGTAACCGTAACCGGATTGCCATTGTATGTCGTGACCGGGTTGCCATTGGCATCCATTACCCGTGCCATAACGGACGCCGAGCTTGTCGTATCTACGTCCTTACTCACCATCATCTGGGGACTGACTACTATCTGCATGTCCACCGGATTCGTGGCATAATATTCTACATCCGCGCTGCAGTAACTGGATGTACCCGTACCGGTACACAAGATGGAGGAATTGCCTGCAGCTTGTGCCGTAAGTGTGTATGTCCCCATCGTAGTCTGGGTAAACTGGGCATAGGCAACTCCTGATGAATTCGTGGTCGTTGAGTAGGGAGTGCCCGCTACGATCCCGCCCTGCGTGGCATTGATCAAGACGGTAGCACCACTGACAGGGTTCAGGGACTTATCCAGTACAGTATAATAGAGATTGAACGGGTGATTTCCATCCGCAGGACAGGACGCGCTGGAACTGCAGGTTGACGGGGAAACGGGAGTGATGGTCTGCGACATATATGACGGGCTGCCTGTCACTTCCTCAATTGATTCAAGGGTGAGGGATGAATATGTGCCATCGCCATTTGGGTAACGGATGGTGGCATTGATCACGGCGGTTCCACTTTTTGTACCCGTCGTAAATACCGCGGTTGCAATTCCGTTTGAACCGGT
>JACTVF010000373.1 GCA_019695435.1 Methanoregulaceae archaeon
CTGGCGTGTGGTACAGTGGACCACGCCGGTCCCGTATCTCTTTGCGATCTTCGCTATCCCCCGCAACTGCTCGGTGGTGAGGATCCCGGCCGGTACCCGGATCCGGATCGTGGTAAAATCGGGGTCCCGCTCGGTGATAACACCGCCTTTCATGTGAATACCGAACTCGTGCTGCATCACTAGTACTGATAAGAGTCGGGTTATTAAGGATGGGGTTATGACACCCGGCGGCGACGTGAAAAGACCCGGGCTGCCGGGATCTGTGGTCGGGCAGGACCTCAGAAAGGGCCTCAGCCCGAGAGCCGGAGCGTTTCCCGTCCCGGTTGGGTGCTACGCACCTTTACAGGAGTGGGCGCTTTGCAGGATCTTCAACAGGATAACTCTGTTTTGAGCGCTTCCTCATATCCCTGTATCAGTGAACGATCACAACGGTCACGCGCGGATGTATAGGTACTGCGATATATGGCGCAAAATCGTTATCAATCACCAATTATATGTCTTTTCCGGGCAAAGAACGAAAAGATGCATCTCTTTTCCGGCTGGAACGGATGGATATTTTCTCTTCCCGGATTTAAGCGGGCCTGAAAAATAGTTTGTAGAATATTGGGAATAAAAATGGCATAGGCGCTGACTGACCAACCGGATATACAATTTTTAAACGGTTGCCAACAGGCATTAATGTGCAGAAGAGCGTTGATCGTAAACGGTTATACGCCTCGGCCGGGATTCGAACCCGGGTCAAAAGCTCCGGAGGCTTCTAGGATGTCCACTACCCTACCGAGGCAAATTTTACCTTATCTAATCTTGTGTGCTTCCATATAAATGCAAGGATTGTCTGGGGTTCACTGGTTTTTTACGTGGTAGAGGTGCCAGATCTTGCAGGCCCCCTCATGACTTACCATGCAGGGCCCGACCGGGGTCCGGGGCGTGCAGACCTTCCCGAAGAGCTTGCAGTCGGTCGGCTGCGCGATGCCGCGCAATACCTTGTCGCAGATACAGGCCGAGTGTTTGCTCACTTTCCGGTAGACAAGGCCGAATTTCTTCTGAGCATCGTACTGTTCGAATTCCTTCCTGAGCTGGAGGCCGGACTGCGGGATGACCGGGAAACCCCGCCATTCAACGTCACACGGCTCGAAGACCTCGTACATGATCTTCTTTGCCTTGACGTTGCCTTCCCGGGTTACTACTCGTGGATAGGCATTGTCCACGCGGTGCTTTCCTTCCCGTACCTGTTCGACTAGCATGAGAAGACCGAGCAGGATGTCCTCGGCCTCGAAGCCGGCGACCACCTGTGGAACGGGGAACTGCTCGTACTCTTCATACCCCATAATTGCACAGACATGTCCGGGAAGAACAAACCCGTCTAGGTTTGCCTCGCCCTGTTCCAGCAGCCACTTCATTGCGGGGGGAACGATCCGGTGACAGGAGAGGATGGAGAAGTTTTTCGGGGGCCGGGAGAGAATGGCTGCGGCAACAGTCGGAGCGGTCGTTTCAAAACCGACTGATATAAAAACGACTTCCTTATCGGTCTTTTCTGCGATCTCGACTGCCTTGTGGACGCCCTGCACGATCCGCACGTCCCCGCCGCAGGATTCGAGCGATCCTTTCGACCCGGGCACCCGGAGCAGGTCGCCGTAGGTCGCGATGATGCAGTCCTTTTCCACGAGATCGAGTGCTGCATCGATCTCCCCTTGGGGGGTAATGCAGACCGGGCAGCCGGGGCCCATGACAATCTTCAGCTGCGGGGGCAGGATACTCCGGAGGCCTGTGCGGGCAATCGACGCCTCGTGCGTCCCGCAGATGTGCATGAACGTCATGTCCCGGTCCACCAGCCCGCGGAGTGTCTCTGCAATCTCGTTTCCCGTCGCCATGCTATCTCATACTTATTTACCGCCCTGTAACATAAGTATACGTATATGGATGATAACCTGTTCTTCGCCATCCTGACCATCATTGCCGGTCTTGTCGTGGCGGGAATCGCACGCATGATCGTGCGGTGGCTGGAAAAATTTGCCGAAACCACAGAGACAAAATGGGATGATATTATTGTCGCCGCGATCGGTACACCGGTTCAGGTAGGCATCGTTGCGATCTCGGTCTACATTGCCCTGAAATATTTTGACATCGTCCCGGCGCAATATGCATGGCTTCTCTCGGACAAGGTACTCAACTCGATCTATATCCTGATCGGGACATGGATTGCATCCTCGCTCCTCCACGATATTGTCCGGATTTACGGTCATGCCCTTGCCGAGAAAACGGAAGGCGACGCGGACGACCGTATCGTCGATCTGCTCGAACTGGCGGTACGCTATGTGGTCTGGTTTGCCGGGATCATGCTGATCTTCGTAAACCTTGAGATCAACATCACCCCCTTCCTCGCCGGCGCCGGTATCGCGGGCCTGGCATTTGCGCTCGCTGCCCAGGACCTGATCTCCAACTTCTTCGGAGGTGCGATCATCACGGTCGACAAAACCTTCAAAGTTGGTGACCGTATCGAAGTGGATTCCTATTACGGGGATGTGACCGTTATCGGTACGAGGAGCACACGGATCCGGACAATCGACGGGAAGATCGTCACCATCCCCAACAACAAGATTACCTCCAGCGGCGTCGTCAATTACTCGGAACCCGACCCAAAAATCCGGTATACTATTCCGATTACCGTTGCATACGGGAGCGATGTTGCCCGGGTAAAAAATGTGCTTTTTGAAATCGTGCAGGACGCGATACAAAACACGAATTATTTTGCTGCTGATCCGGCCCCAAAAATATTCTTCCAAGAATTCGGGGATTCGAGCCTGAAATTTGTGATCTATGTCTGGGCAAAGGCGTACAATATCCCGGACGAGGTCAAGGACGCCATCAATGTCCGGATCGCAGCACGGTTCGCAGCGGAAGGTATCGAGATCCCATTCCCGCAGCTCGAAGTCCGGATGAAACAATAATCTCTTTTTTCGGATCTTTTTTACATAGACTGGGGGTACTTCCTTACCAGGGAAACGACTTGTTCCCGGTAATGAGGATATATCCCCGGAAGATCGGTTACCGGTTCTCCCGGAGGAACTGCCCGGGGGCCACTCTTCTCCTGCCCTTGAATCTTAAAAACATACGCGGGCTTCCTGCTTCAT
>JACTVF010000021.1 GCA_019695435.1 Methanoregulaceae archaeon
TCACGCTGTAAACCGCACCGTACCCGTGACTTTGTTCCCGCTCCCATCTTTTATCTGGTGGCTCGGCAAAACAGCTGATCAATGTTTCTCAAAATCCACCGGTCGCCCGGAACGGGTGACGTGGTTGCGGTCTGCGACCGCGAACTGCTCAATACGACGATAACCGATGGTGACCTGAGGGTCACCATATCCGATGGGTTCTACGGCACCACCTGCGTAGACGAGGCGGCAGTCACCGAAGCTCTGAGCAGGGGCGACAATATTAACCTCATGGGCGAACGCTCTGTCGGAGTGGCGGTAAAACTGGGACTTGTCTCCCGGGCTGACTGCATCATTATCGGCAGTGTGCCTCATGTCCAGATCTACAGGTTTTAAACCATGACAATCCAGGACCGGTTCTGCCCGAAATGTGGCAAACCTTTGGAGACGGACGGGTTCTGCCCGAGCTGTCGGGCGTCAGATACCCCGTGGGCCGTATGCGATACACGGGTGGCAAGCACTCACTGCCCCAGCTGCGGTGCGACCAAGCAGGTGAACACTTGGACAGATACGGAACGTGAACAGGCTGAGCTTGCGCCGGACCTGGCCCGGAGCGCGGTGCATTTCCACCCCGACGTGAAGAAGCGCTCGATTGCCGTGGAGGTGCGCGACATCAGCCCCAACCGGTCCCGGGCCTACCTCACGATCACCGGTACCCTGTATGGGCTTTCCATGGAGAAGACTTGCACGGTCGAACTGGTCTGGCACAAGGAGCAGTGCGATCGGTGCAACCGGATCACCGGCAGTTACTACGAGGGAATTGTGCAGGTGCGTGCGGATGATCGGGACTTGAGCCCTTTTGAGCTGCAGTCGGCGGCAGCCATTTCAACCCAGATCGAGGAATCCCTCATTGCAGGTGGCGAGCGGCTCTCGTTCATCTCCGACATGACTGAGAACCGGGACGGCCTCGACATCACGGTCGGCTCACAGCATATCGGCCTTTTGATTGTGCAGGGTATCACGGCGCAGTTTGGCGGAAGATACACGACCCACCCTAAACTTGTCGGCGAGAAAAACGGGCGACAGCTCTTCAGGATCACGTATCTTGTCCGCCTGCCCCGGTACCAGCGGCATGACGTGGTCAAACTCGACCGGGTCTACGTTGAGGTGGAGCAGGTGGATTCCCGGCATGTGCGGGTCTTCGACCTGTCAGAGGGCAGGAGCCGTTCTATAAAGGAGGACGAGATCCTCCGGCGAATCGGCAATGCGCGGAACGCACAGCCGGCGCTTGTCGCGTATATTGCGGGTGGGATGATGGGCATCCTTGATCCGGAGACCGGTGTGACAAAGGAATACCCGAAAAAACCGTGGCAGACAATTGTTGCCGGGGAAAACGTGCAGGTGCTCCGCGACGGGGAAATCCTCGTTGTTATGAGATAACGTTTCGGAATATTATGCGAGCGCGGGCAGTTCATAAAGATCAACTGGCAGCGGTCCGCGGTGCAGACTGGGTGGATTCGTCCCGGCATCCCTATGTCGAAGGGGAGACTGCATGGGTGCCGGTGAAGAAGGGATTTCCCTATGAACGTGATCTCCCGGACCGGCACCAGTACGGCGGAAGGGGTTTTTTTATGCTGGGCAATGTAGCGGTCATCCACGGCGCCCGGCCTGCCAAACGGGATGTGGAAGAGATCGTCAGCTTCCGGCACCCGCGCGGCGTGCTCTGGATCGAAACGCTCGCTGATGTGACCCGTACCCCGGAAACGGAGATCCTCTGGGGGGATGTCGGTGAGGTATGCCACCGTGAGAGCGGGTATACCTACCACCTTGATCCCCGAAAGGTGATGTTTGCGCAGGGGAACCGGGACGAAAAGCAGCGGATGGCCCGGCTCGTCCGCGAAGGACAAAAAGATGCGCGGGTGGCAGACATGTTCGCCGGCATCGGCTACTTTGCGATCCCGATGGCGGGAAGCGGGGCCCGGGTCCATGCGATGGAGATCAACCCGGCCGCGTTTGGATACCTGAACCGGAATATTATCCAGAACGGCCTTACCAGACGGGTAGAGGCAGCCTGCGGGGACTGCCGCACGCTCCTCTCCGGAGACTACGACCGTGTCGTCATGGGGCATTTCGATGCCATTAAAATACTGCCTGCGGTTTTCCCCCATGTCCATGAGGGAAGCGTTATCCACGTGCACAGCATCGGCGACGCGACAGAAACGATCCGGGGCTGCGTTGAAGGCGCAGGTTTTTCTGCCTCCATCCATGTACATAAGGTAAAGAAATACCGCCCGTACACGTGGCATATGGTGCAGGACGTGACTCTCGTATGACAATGCAGACCCTTGCCGGAAAACTGATCGTGATCGGCGTAACCGGAAGCATTGCGGCTGTCGAGACGGTCAGGCTGATCCATGCGCTGCGCAGGAAAGGTGCGACCGTCCAGCCGGTCATGAGTGCAGCGGCGCAGGGGATCATTCATCCCGATGCGCTCACGTACGCAAGCGGCAGGGAGACGATCACCCGACTGTCAGGCCTTGTGGAACATGTAACCTTCTGCGGCGACGGCGGGAGCGCGTCACTGCTGCTCATTGCGCCCTGCACGGCAAACACGATAGGAAAGATCGCGTACGGGATCGATGATACCCCGGTCACGACGTTTGCGACCACGGCGCTCGGGAGCGGGATACCGGTGCTTGTGGTGCCGGCAATGCACCACAGCATGTACCGGCACCCGGCGGTCACCCGCAATATCAAAACCCTCGGATCGTGGGGTGTCGGGTTTGCAGGGCCGAAGATTGAAGAGGGAAAGGCAAAGATCGCCGATATTGATGAGATTGTCCTCAGGTGCGAACGGGCGGTTCTCGGCCGCCCGCTTGCCGGGAAAAAGGTGCTTGTCACGAGCGGGGGCTGCCGTGAACCGGTGGATGACGTGCGGGTGCTGACCACCCGTTCAAGCGGCAGGATGGGGCGTGAACTCGCGCTCGACGCCTACCGGCTCGGCGCTGATGTTACCGTGGTTCACAATGCTACCCTTCCCTGTGTGCGGAATGTGCTAATTGAGACCTCCGGTGAGATGCGTGAAGCGGTCAGGAAGTACCTGAAGAAGGGGAGTCCCGATCTCTATATCAGTGCAGCTGCCATCTCGGATTTTGCCCCCATAAGGGTTGACGGGAAGATCGCCAGCGGAACACCGGTCACGCTTGACCTTTCCCCGCTCCCGAAACTGATCGATAGTGTCCTTGAGCATGCAGAGACACGGGTTGTCGCATTCAAGATCGGGCGAAAACCCCTGCCGGAGGCAAAGGCGCTGCTTTCCCGTGGCGCTTGGATGGTGGTGATGAATGCCCCTGGGAGCATGGGTACGGCCACCGGCTCATACCGCGTCCTGACCAGAAAGACAAAGACCGGCAAACCCGTTACCGGGACAAAAGAGGAGATTGCAGCCCTGATCTGGCAGGAGATCCTGGCGGAAATGAAAATTTCCGGTATTTCCTGACCGGGGTCTGCCCCGCACCCTCTCGTGAGCACAACTCCTAAAAAAGCCGGGCGTCCAACAGTGTATGACAGGTACCAGACCGCCATGAAACCTGCAACGGTGACAGCATTTTGTCCCGGCCACATCTCCGGGTATTTCCGGAGGGTGGACGGGCGTGATCCGGCAACAACGGGGAGCATTGGCGCCGGTATCGTGATAAGCGAGGGCGTGACGGCAACCGTGAGATCCGCTGACCAGACATCGGTAGTTGTACGGGTACGGCCACCGGAAGGAGAGCCCGCGGAGATCTCCCGCTCATCCCCACCCCTTTCTTCGGCGCTTGACCGTCTGGACGTTACCCTCGCAGTGGAGACGGTCTGCCGGCTTCCCATCGGCGCCGGCTTCGGCCTCTCGGCAGCGGCGCTGCTTGCCACGCTCACTGCCACAGACCGGCTTCTCAATCTCGGGCTCTCGGCAGATGAGATTGCTGAGGTGGCGCACGAGACCGAGGTGATCTTCCGCACCGGTCTTGGGGATGTTGCCGCGTGCCAGGGTGGTGGGCGCGTCGTGAGGACCGGCCCCGGCATCCACGGCACGATCCTACGCTGTTTCGACATCGATGCCCCGGTTTGCGCCGTCAGTTTCGGTCCGATCCATACCCCGGATGTGCTTGGCTCTCCTACGCAGATGGCTCGGGTGGCAGCGGCCTTTCCCGCACGGCAGCCGGAAACATACACGGATTTTTTTGCCTGCTGCCGGGATTTCTCGGCTGCAAGCGGACTTGAGACGCCGGCGGTGCAACGGGTGCTGGCTGAATGTGACCGGCATCATATCCCGGCCGCCATGACGATGCTCGGCGATGGGGTATTTGCCTGTGGGGACCATGCCTTTGAGGTACTCCATCCATTTGGCCGGGTATATGGGATGGGGATGGCTGATGCCGGCGTGCGCATCGTGGAGGCTGCAACATGATCCCTCCGGATCACCCCCGGTACAGGTCGCTTATCACCCGCGAGCACCTTGCAGACTGTGCACGAAAGGGGGTCGTCTCGTGGGAAGGACTTACCTCCCATGGGCGCGGGGAGGCGTTCGATTACCTGCTCGGTGAAAAGACGAGCGCGAGCGCCCGCCGGGCAGGGAAGACTGCCGCTGCGCTGCTCCGCACTGCCCGCCACCCGGTCATCTCGGTGAACGGCAACACCGCTGCGCTCGCAGCGCGTGAGATTGCGCTTCTCCAGAAGGCGAGCGGCGCACTGGTCGAGGTCAACCTCTTCCACCGGACACCGGAACGCGTGCAGCAGATCGAATCCCTTCTCCGCAAGGCGGGGGCCGATGTCTTCTCGGGCGAAGCCGAACGCCTTCTCCCGCTCTCGCACGACCGGGCCTTCTGCCGGCGCGAAGGGATGTTTGCGGCAGATGTGGTGCTGGTCCCGCTCGAAGATGGCGACCGGTGCGGGGTGCTTGTCGGGATGGGGAAAAAAGTGATCGCGATCGATCTCAATCCCCTCTCCCGCACCGCAAAGACGGCCACTCTGACCATCGTGGATGAAGTGACCCGGGCCCTCCCGGTGATTGCTGATGCCTGCACAGCGCTTACGGATGAGGAGTGCCGCGAACTTGTTACGGTGCTGGACAACCATGCGTTCCTCAAGGAAGCACTGGATGAGATGGCAGCGAGGCTTTGTCATGCTCTGGACTGAACGCTACCGCCCGGCGCGGCTTGAAGATATATGCGGGCAGGACCGGGTCGTTCAGCTCCTGGTCTCCTGCGCGGCCTCCGGCACGAGCCCGCACCTGATGCTTGCCGGCCCGCATGGCACCGGCAAGAGCACAGCAATACGGTGCTTCGCGGAACGGCTGTATGGTGAGAACTGGGAAGCGAACACATCGATCTTCCAGACAGCCGATCTTTTTTCGCAGGGGAAAAAACTGCTCGAGGAGGACGAACGGTATGTCCACTTGTACCAGAAGAGCCAGAGCCTGATTGTAAACTTCAAGTACATTCTGAAATGGTATGCCTCGATGCGCCCGCTCGATGCAGACTTCAAGCTGATGGTCTTTGAGGATGCGCATGCCCTCACCCGCGAAGCCCAGCAGGGGTTGCGCAGGATTATGGAGCAGTATAGCAGTACCTGCCGGTTTGTTTTTACCACCACCAACCAGAGTGCGATCATCCCTGCAATAAGCTCGCGCTGTCTTCCGCTCTTTTTTGCACCAGTATCCTCCGATGTGCTCATTTGGCAGCTTAAGCAAATCCGGGAACGGGAGCAGCAGGGTGCATCCTTTGCCTGCAGAGATGACGACATTGAACTGATAGCCGAGGTCGCGCAGGGTGACATGCGCAGGGCTATCCTGATGCTCCAGGCCGCGTTCCAGGCCGGCTCGTGCAGCAACCTTTCTGAATTGTCACAATCGGATACCGGAACAGTTGCCACCTCTGCCCTCAACCTGTTGAAGGAGGGCGACCTGCGGGGAGGTATCCGCCAGCTTGAGTCGCTGATGATCGATTACGGTCTCTCTGGCCGGGAAGTCCTCTCTGAGATCAGGGTCATCGCCCACCGGGAATACAACCACCCGCTGCTTGCGACAGCCCTCGCTGACGCAGATGCCCGCCTCGGGCATGCAAACAACGATTATATCCAGATCGACGCCCTTGCCACCGGCATAAAGGATATGTTCTCATGAGCACGGCAAAACAGGAGAAAATCCAGCAGCACTACGATGCGATTGCCGATATCTACGACACTCATTACGATTACCCGCGCGGCCGGTGCTATCATACGCATCTCAGCCGCCACGTGATAGACTCACTCCCAAAGGGTGGTGATCTCCTCGATATCGGCTGCGGCACCGGCCTTTTTGTCGAAAAGTACCTCCACCATGGGGGAACAGCCATAGGAATCGACCTGAGCCGGAATATGATCGAGCGTGCACGCGGCCGCTGCGCATGCTGCGATTTTACGCTTGGAACCGGGGAATCCATTCCGTTTTGCGACAACTCCTTTGACGCGATCTCAAGCATCCTTGTCTTCAGTTACCTGCGGGACCCCGGAGCCATGCTCCGCGAGGCATACCGGGTGTTGCGTCCGGGCGGGGCGATCTCGATCTGTACGCTCGGGAAAAAGCTGCTCACCTGCGGCATCCCGGCCATCTACCATATCAGCGAGAAGATACGGGTCAGGCATGTCGTTATGAAGAATTTCGGCGAGCACTACTACGACGAGGAAGAGATGTACGCACTCTTCTGCGAGGCCGGGTTTTGCGATATCCGGATCAGCTGGTGCTCGTTTGCGCATATCGATATGATCGACCCGCTCTTCCACCTCGCGCGGCGGGTGGAACCCTTTGTCGAACGCCGGCTTCCCCAGCTGGCCTATAATATCTGTGTGGATGCAAGAAAACCGCAGGAATAAGACAATTTTTGTGAGTACGAGGGGAGGAATCCGTCCCCAACCTTTATCTGCCGCACGGCAGAATTAAATAAGGAGTTTTCATACATGGGCAAGACAGGTACAACCCTCTGGTCACAGGTAAAGGGTGTCAAGGGCCAGATACGGCTCGTTCCGAAAAAAGAAGGCGAACGCAAAAGTCCGGGACCCAACCAGAGATTCAGGTCCAGCATCAACTTAAAGAAAATCGATCAGGCTGCAGCTGAAGAGCAGCGCGGCGGCCGGGGTGGCGCACGGCGCGGCGGCAGCCGGGGCCGTGGCGGAAGACGCGGTGGCGACCGGTCCGGCGGCTCGGGCCTGAACGAGTCTACCGCAAGCCCGCTCATCCGCAGGCGTATGCGCCGCGCGAAAGTCTCCATGCTTGGTGCGAAGGCTAAGGCCGCACGGTAATTTACCAGATATTTTCTGTCGGCTGGCCCGTAATCGGCAGATCATTGCCGGGGGATGATCCTATCCCGCAGACAATTTTTTTACATGTTTTCCTGATGTATCTGCTATACATTGTCTTCTTGTTCCAGCAGTTTCAATCATAATCATCATTTATCTCCAGCGACCATGGTGAGTATGGATCTTCCAACCGCAGTGAAAAGTTACCAGTTCGGTGAACGGGCGAAATCCGAACTGATCGTGGTGTCCCAGCTCTGCCAGGCACTCACCGGGTTTGCCGACACCCAGAAAAGCGGAGGCAGGAAAATGCTGCTCCTCCTCATGGAGCAGGTCAGGAGCGAAGTGGCCTTTGCTGCATCGAGCACGGGGCAAAAGGAGTTCGAGCGGGCGATAAATTCCCTAAACGAGGCGATCTCGCTCGTGGAAAGCGACCAGCACGAGCAGGCCGTAGAGAAGCTCGCAGCGGCCATCAGCGCATCCACCACATCGGCGCAGGCAGCATGGCAGGTACTCTCGGATCATGGACTCCTCTGAGTTTCTGGGATTTCTCTCGCACCGGTCTTCGGTGAGAGAATATGAAGAAACACTGCTTGCAGACGAGGAGATCGGGTACATCCTTTCCTGTGCGAGCACGGCACCGAGCGCCGGTAACCTCGAGGCATGGGATGTTGTTGTAGTGACCGACGAGGATACCCGGCTCGCGCTTGCCGATGCATCGTTCGGCCAGCAGCATGTCGGGGAAGCGCCCGCCCTCTTTGTGGTCTGTGCCAACTACGTACGTTCGATGTCGCAGTATGGCGAACGTGGCATCCTCTATGCTGTGCAGGATGCCACCATTGCCTGCACCTACATGATGCTTGCCGCCCATGCCCGTGGCCTCCACTCCTGCTGGACCGGGGCGTTTGACGAAGACGAGGTGCGGGGCGTTCTCGGGCTGCCCCCGCATATCCGGCCGCTTGCGATCCTCGCCACAGGGCACGGTCACCCGCCGGTACGGCTTGCGGAGCGCATGGATATCGGGGACCACATCCACCGCGACGAGTGATAAACCGGGCTGGAAACAGACAAAGGAGACAAAAAAATATGCCGGACTATCTGGTGACACTGGAATCTGCGTGGTATATCAAGGAAGCAAAGTCGCTTGACGATGCAATCGGGATCGCGATCAGCGAGGCGGGAAAACGGCTCAATCCTTCGGCAAAGTTCGTGGAAGTCGAGGCGGGCATGCTTACCTGTCCGTTCTGCGACCAGACGCTCTCGAGTGCTATTGTCGTTGCGGATACCGCGCTTGTCGGTCTGGTGCTTGAGATGAAGGTTTTCAGGGCGGAATCCAAAGAGCATGCCGGCCGGATCGCAAAATCGGTGATCGGTAAAGCCCTCCGCGAGATACCCTTAAAACTGCTGGACGTGCAGGAACTATGATCCATGTCGTCGGGCACACAGCAGTCGATCACATCTCCCGCGTGCACCACCTCCCCGAAAAAAACCATTCGACCCATATCACTGAACGGCAGGTTTTTTTCGGCGGTGGGGCGGCCAATATTGCAGCGGGGATTGCGGTGCTTGGCGAAGCAGTCACGCTCCATTCCTGCATCGGTGACGACTTTGCCGGCAGTGACTATGAGCAGTGGATGGACAAATTAGGCATTCACCGGCAGTTCTTTGTGGTGCCGGGGACCCACACGCCGACCGCGTTCATGTTTACGGACGACGCCGGCGACCAGATGACCTTCTTTGAATGGGGCGCTTCAAAAGCGTTCGCGGCGGCAGAAGCCCCGGCGCTGCCCCTCGTCCACATGGCGACCGCTGATCCCGAGTTCAACTGCCGGGTGGCGGAAAAAAGCGAATTTGTCTCCTTTGACCCGGGGCAGGACGTATTCTGGTACACGAAAGAGCAGCTCGAATCAATTATTGCCAACACCGACATCTTGTTTGCCAACCAGCACGAGGTGCAGCAGATGTGCACGACGCTTGGGGTGACACGGGGGGCGCTCACGAAAGAGGTCACCATGGCGATCTTTACCATGAGCAGCGACGGGAGCACGCTGTACATAGGTGGCATGGAGCACTTCGTCCCGGTGGTGCCGGTCAAGCTCTGCGACCCCACCGGTGCCGGCGACGCGTACCGGGCCGGTTTTCTCTCCGCGTACGTAAAGGGGTATTCTCCTCTCACCTGCTGCCGGATCGGGACGGTTACCGCATCTTATGTCGTGGAGCACGCCGGCTGCCAGACACATCTGCCCGGCTGGACGCAGATGCTTGAGCGGTACCACACGCATTTTGGTACGCTGGAACAACCTGCACTACGGGGTTAATATCATGAGCTGGGCATCACTTACGTCGGGGGGCAAGGACTCAATGCTTGCCTGCCAGAAAGCGATCGATACAGGTAAGGATGTCCGGTACCTCGTAACCGTCAGGCCGAAGAATAAAGAATCCTATATGTTCCATTCGGCAAACCTCGACGCAGTGCCGGTCATCGCCCGGCTTGCCGGCATGGAGTACGTGGAGATCGCAACCCAAGGGAGAAAGGAGGAGGAGCTCGCCGATCTCGAAGCAGGGCTTGCCAAACTCGACATCGAAGGTGTCACTGCCGGTGCCGTTGCATCGGCCTACCAGGCCGAGAGAGTAAAGGCGATCACTGACCGGCTGAGCATCGGTCTTTTTACCCCGCTCTGGCACCAGGATACAGAAGCGCTGCTCCGCGAAGTGGCAGGGCGCATGGATGCGATCCTCGTGGTAACGGCCGCAGAGGGGCTCGACGAGAGTTTCCTTGGCGCACATATCGATGACAATCTGATCGCCCGGCTCAAGTCCGTCGCCGCAAAATACCGTATCAACCTTGTCGGCGAGGGCGGGGAGTACGAGAGTCTCACGTTAAACGCCCCGTTCTACTCGCGTGCCCTGATATACACAACCTCGGTGATCCTTGCGGGAACCGACCGGTCGGAACTGATCCTCGGGGGCTTTGCCTGATGGCGACCGGAAGTGACGTCAAGCTCGGGCAGCTCACCAAGTACCTCTTTACGGCGCCATCGTGGCCGGTATCGCTTCTGATCCTCGTTATCCTGGGCCTCGTCATCGATGGCGCGAGCGCACGCGCCTGGGGCTACCTCCCGTTCTCGGGCACGCTTGCCTTTACCCTCCCGGCGATTGCCGCATTTCTCCTGACAAAACCCGTTATAGAACACGCAGACAAGACGATGACCTGGAACCGGTCGGCGCTCCTTGCGCTTGCCTGCACGGTCTTTGCCGTTATTATCACCTTTGCCTCGCTTGCCGGCGGTATCAGGTATCTCCCGCTCTTTTACGGGATCTCCCTTGGTTTTGTCTTTGGCCTGCGCCTGTTCGTGCTCGTCGCGATTGCGGATTACCGCGTGCCCCGGATGATTCTGCCGGCTGTTACCCAGAGCGCTGTTGGGGTCCTTGTGGGGTGTTTTCTCTTCTCACCTGAATGGGGTATTTTTGCCATCGTCCTCCATATCGTATTCGGCCTCGGCTTCGCGATCCTCATCTGGCTGATCGAGCGGCCGCTCTACCGTGCGTTCCATATCCGGGGGCTTGCGTTCGTCAACGCGTTCATCGCCCACATGACTGATGGGTCATCGATGGGGATGGAGAACTTCTTCCGCGAGATCGGCGAGGAGATCTTCGTCCCTCAGGTCTGCCTCTTCTTCCGTCGGGCGTCAAAAAAACCCGTACTCTTTACCGTCCCCAACCTCCATCCCGGCCCGATGGGGGAGATCGGCGGCGGGAACCTGCCCCGGGTCATCCACGACCGGATGGAGGAGGAGACGCTCGTCGCCCACGGGTGCGCCACGCACGATTTCAACCTGGTCTCCGAGAGCGAGGTTGAAAAAGTGATCGATGCGATCGAGCGCACAAAAAAGGACCGGGTATACCTGCCCGGGGCAACCCGATCCGGCCGGCTCTCGTGCGGTTCCGTGCAGGTATTGTACCAGCGGTTCGGCGAGGCGATGCTGATTGTGACGACCCGGTCCCCCCAGAAAACCGAGGATCTTGATTTCTCCATCGGGATGACCATCATGGCTGAAGGGCACCGTTGGTTCCCCCACGTCGCGTTTGTCGACGGCCACAACTGCATGACCGATCTCTCCTCGCCTGTCCTCCAGGCAACCCAGACAGCCCTTGAATACCAGCGTAGCGCAATGCAGGCGATGGAGGCGTGCCGCACAGCAGAACTCAAACTGTTCTCCGTGGGATATGCCCGGCAGCACCTGCCCTACACCCGTGAGCAGGGATTCGGTGATCTCGGCGTGCAGGTGATGGTCGTTGCGACCTCCGGCCAGAAGACCGCCTACGTACTGTTCGACGGCAATAACATGGCGACCGGTGTCCGCGATATCCTGCTTGAAAAGATTCTCACGCTTGTCGATGCGGCGGAAGTGATGACGACCGATTCCCATGTGGTCAACACGATCACCGGGAAGAACCCGGTCGGCATGGCAACGCCGGTCGAAACGTTCCTTCCTGCGGTCCTGCAGACCGTGCAGGCAGCCATCGATGACCTCGAACCGGCCGAGTGTGCGGCAACCACGGCGCAGTGCGAGCATGTGGTGGTCTTTGGGTCCAACCGGATCTCCCAGCTCGCGAGCACCGTGAACGCGATGCTGATCTTCGTGGCGCCGCTCTCGCTTGCGATGCTGCTTTTGGCGTTCCTGCTCTCGCTGCTGGCGTATATTCTGATGGTGTAAGGCCGGGTTTTCCGGTGCTGGTTTTGGATAGTTCAGGAGAGTGTGCTCTCGGGGCATTCACCCCCGCCGCACGGGCATCCCTTGAGATGCAATAACAACACGTGAGAAGACAAATTGCCGGGCTTTGGGTTAACCGGGCGATTAATGCAGTCAGGATGGCATCGTTTGTTCTTGTGAAATCCCCCTTGATCCGCCGCGGGGGCGCCCCGTCGGCGGCGGCGGAACTCCTCGCTCGTGGGGGTATGGAGGCATCAGCCCCCATCCTCTGAATCTGCCGAATCCAAAGGTAACGTGCCTAACTCACTGGTTGAATATTCTGGTAAAAGTCCGGCACAGCAGCTGAAGATTCCGGAAAAAGTACGACCCGATTGCCGGACTTTTTGACTCATTATACAAAGAATAAGGGTGTTTTGAATACAATATTTAACTATGTACAATTATAACAAATGCGAAGAGGGTTTTACCGGCCTTGAAGCAGCAATTGTGTTGATTGCATTTGTTGTTGTCGCGGCGGTTTTCTCGTATGTGGTGCTTGGCGCCGGGTTTTTCACATCCCAGACAGCCCAATCCACCGTCCACACAAGCGTGGCTCAGGCAAGTTCAAGCATGGAACTGGTTGGGAACACCTATGGGATTGCAGATTCGTCTAGGGCATACCTTGACTATGCTAATGTGACCGTCGCACTCACTGCAGGTGGCACCCCCATTGACCTGTCTTCAATGGTGGTATCTTACACTGATAATAACGGAGGCCACGAGGCTAATCTGACATATGAGGGTATAGAGTCAGATGGAGGATCATGCCCCAACACTGGCAATACCGCAAAGTGGTGCATAGCACAGAAAATCAATAACGTAACAGCTGGCGCCATGCTCGACAAGAATGCCCAGATGGTTATTATGGTGGGACTGCCCACAACAGCAACTCCCAATACACAGTTCTCGATTAACTTTCAACCGTCTGTCGGAGCAGTCCTCCCCATCACAAGGACGATCCCCGGTGGCCTTACCGCTGTGCAAGCACTCTATTAATTTTTCCTTTTTAATTTTTATTTATTCCACAGTTAACAGTGTATTATTTTGAAAAAAGTTCAACAAAGCCATCAGGAATGCATCTGGTCATTACTGTCGAACACCGGAGGTTACATGGATATGTCTCAACAATAGCCGTCGCTGTGTCTGGACTTCCAGACCCGCCTGTTCAAACATGTTTCGTACCTCAATCGATTGCAAATGTGGCCGTGACCGCGATGAACAGATCTTAAAAAGAATGGGAGGGGTGCCATATCAGCGAGAAAGAACTGACCACCGGGACGTAAGACACGCCTAATCTCGCGTATACCCTGTAGCTGGTCTGACCAGTGATGAAAAGAAGTAGTACTGAAAACGAGATCGACAGAAGTATCAGGGAGTGGTATGGATTTGGCAGGGCAAACAATAAACGTAGAATCCGGCATCATTTGCCGGGCTTTTTTCACCATACCTTCAGCCGGATCAATACCAATCGGCCGTGCATAAGGCCAGCGTTCTCTGATTTTTCGTAATAGTCTGCCGGTTCCGCACCCGACATCCACTATGTCTCCGGGAGCAGATTTCACATTGACTAAACTAAGAACTCCTTTATGGATCTGATCGAAATACAGGTATTGAAACCCTGAATCCTCATAGGTGCTCGACCAGCAATTAAATTTCTCAACATCCCCGGAGACATTCATATCCGCTAACCTCAAGTGGAGTTACCGGTAAGCAAATTAGTTATTTCCTCGACAAGATCATTTAAGTAATCCCGTTTAAATTCCCAACGGATATACACATTATTTTCTTTAACAAATAATTTTCTCTGATATTCACCGTTGATTGTGTATTTCCATCAGACTTTCCTGAAAAAGTCCGGCAAGGTCGGTGAACTTTCCAAAAAAAGTCCGGTGAAGGTGCCGGACTTTTTGTGAAAAAATGTGCGTCTGAATGTGCATTCTATTTTCTGAACTCCTTGGAGCTCCTGCCAGATGTTCCGGAAAAAATCTGGTAACGTTATCGAGTTTTTATAAAAATGACCGGGAAGGTTCGTGAATTTTCCGGAAAAAACGACCCGGCAATTTTCAAAAAAGATCGCCCCCGCCTCTCATCATGATCATCCCCCCCCACTTCACGCTCCGCAAAAAATAAAGCCGGACCCCCTGAGCCCAATGTGAAAGGGGGTACCATCTTTATTCCAGTTTTTCGACCGGTGCTTCGCATGGATTTTCAACTGCGAAGGGACGCACCCTCACCTGTGTTTTCACCGTCGTAGAATATCCTCTCCGGATGCCCGCCCATTGGTAAATCCGGGCCCGTAATATCGTTCGATTCCCCAGTTCAAAATTCCACGCTCAAATATGTCACTATTTTCAAAAATACGCCCAAATTGGACTCCATATAATGCCCATTATCGAGTCATATTCGCATTCCGGCAGCCTTTATTTTTGTCCGCAACAGAAAACCCGTCCGGGCCGTAAAACGGGCCGTAAAATCGCAATACGTGAACCTTATATTTCGTCCGATTGCGAAAATAAGGCTTATTTGGGCTTATTTTGAAACGGAGCCCGAAATGGGCTTCTTTTTGATCCGAAATGTGACAATCGGAGGCCATATTGGGCCCGGATTAAGGTGGGTATGTACCATGCCTGCACGCAGACAAGGTGGGAAAGACATCCCTTTCCCCTCGTTGCCCGCTCAAAACACGAACAAAGATTTCCCGGCTTTTCCGGAAAATATCTGGTGAGGTCACCGGACTTTTTTAAAAAAGTCCGGCAAGGTTCAAGAAGATTTCTGAAAAAGTCCAGCACCGTAACTGAATATTTTCAAAATAAGTCCGGGTCCCGGGCTGGAAATTCCGGAAAAATGCCGACTCATGATGGTCCCCCTGCCATGATGAATGGGCAGGAGCCGGTACCGGAATATCCCCGCCTACATAATCCCGCACGATTAATCATCGTTTTTCCTAATCCGGGTCGTTCTACCGCAAGATATAAAGGAAAAGGGTGCATAATCACGAACTAAAACAGGAGGAACAAAACACCGGAGAAACAGTTACCGTGTAAAGGCAGTTTGTACCGCAGGCGAACTTGGGTAGGAAAAGGTGATCAAAGTTCATCAATCCGCACGCATACCTGCCCGCTGGATAGGTGTTGACCTCAACACGACCGGCCACGCGGCAGTCGCCGCTGAGCCGGACAGCGGGAAAATCCTGAAACTGGGTAAAAACATTCACTATGTCCGCAGCAACTCCATCAAAAACTGCACGAAACTCTACAGGGAAGGAAAACTCTGGAAACTAAAAAAAAGCAAG
>JACTVF010000022.1 GCA_019695435.1 Methanoregulaceae archaeon
GACCGGGCCGCCTGCGGCTGGCACGCTGAACACCGGCGGGCTGTACAAGCGGCGCATGACCGAACCGATCCTGGACTTCATGCAGGTTGACGATATCGACGCGGTGCTCGCCAAGGTGGCGGGCCTCGGCGGGACGATCCTGATACCCAAGACCGCCATCCCCGGCGTGGGGCACAACGCAATGATCCTCGACACCGAAGGAAACCTCCTCGGCCTCCTGATGCCGGAAAAGAAGTGAGCCGGGAGGTTGCATGCCCCCGGTTATTCTGCCGGTGCGTTCTCCGCTGCCCGGTCGCGAAAATACCCGCGTAAACTCCCCGGATTTCCCGCGCGAGAAGAAGGCGTATATCCCGGGATAAAGAGAGTAACACTACGTGGCATCAACCACAATCAACGAAAAGGAAGTGATTACTACGTCAGTGAAGATAACCAAGGCAGCAGCCGCCGCGAAGAAGGCATCGGCAAACGAGAAGTCAGCTGCCAGCAGCAAGAACACCAGTGCGAAGAGCGCGTGAAATCCCCCCTCATATTTTTTACTTTTTTTATTTCGGGCGAACATCCCGGTTTTTGTAAAATCATACTACTTTACAGTGAATGTTGTTAAAAGAGGGGTTCTGTAGACTCCCTGTTTTTTGTCCGATTTTTCTTCATCCTCAACTAATTTGGGAGGGTGACTCCCTCTCTCCCCCAGAGGGGGGGGCAGCCCAAGGGGTGCGTCCCCTTGACCCCCTTTAGTTGTTCCGGTTTTATTCTCATTTCCTCGCTAACCATCTGAGAAATCATCGTTCCATGGGGGATGCCCACGCGGCGGGGGCGGAGGCATAACAATGCCGCAGCCCCCAAGAGCGTCTGTAAAAAAAGTTGGTATTATTGGACCCGCGTATCGCGTGGCTTTCACTGCATCGCATTCTTCCGCATCAGTGCCATCACGCCGGGCTTTGGAGGCTTCGCGGGCTTCTGCACGGGAGGCATCCCGAAACCCCCCATCTCCATCGGCGGGGCATCGAACATCTCCTTATTGAGCCGGCTGCCGATCTCGTCGAAGATCCGGGTATAGGCGACACAGTGCGGGTCGACCCCCTCGATCCTCCCCGGTGTCGGGGCCATCGCGTTGTAGGGACACCCGCCCCGGCAGTATTTGATATGCTTACACGTCCCGCAGGCCGTGTCAACGTATTCTTTGAATGCAAGCATCAGTTTTCCCGCCGGCGATGCCATCAGCGTTTCCATCGAAGGGTGGTCTGCCACGTTCCCCATCACGTACTCCGGCATCCCCACGAACCGGTAGCAGGGATAAATGCTCCCATCCGGCCCGATGGCAAACGTGCTCCCCATGCAGTCCACGTACGTGCAGACGCTCCCCCGCCGGGTGAACACGCACCGGCAGAGGTCGTTGATGTTCATCACCTCGATCTCGCCCATGTGGTCGAGCGCCTGATCGAGAAGATAGACCAGCAGGTCGCCGTACTCCGCCGGCTCCAGCGCCCACTCCTTCGGGTTCTCCGACCGGAGCGACGGGAGCGCCGGGTGCAGCTTTAGGGTAAAGCCATTCTCAAGGAAGAACCGGAAGATCTCCTCCCGGGCCTTCACCGACTTGTTCGTAAATGTACAGATGAACCGCACGTCGAGACCGTGCGCTTTTGCAATCTCGTAGCCCTGCATGCACTTCTGGTAGTACCCGTTCCCCCGCTGCGAATCCGTGATCGCTTCGGGCCCATCGATGCTCGACCCGATGGGCACATGGTATGCGGCGAGTATATCCGCGATCTCCGGAGTCATCCGCCAGAGGTTCGTCTGCATCGCAAACTCCGGGTGCATGTGGGCGAGCCCTTCCGCGAGCATCGGCAGCACCTCCCGGTAAAAGTCCGCCCCTGCCAGCAGCGGCTCCCCGCCGTGGAACGTGAACGTGACCCGGTCCTTTTCCCACCCTTTGAGCCATGCCACGATCTCTCGTACCGTTGCCGGCGTCATCACGGGCGACCCCTCCTCCGAACTCCAGCAGTACTTGCACTTCGAGGGGCAGCCCAGCGTCGGGATGATCATCACGTGGAACGGGTTTTTCATTACGATTTTTTCCTTTCGTCAGAGTATAAGGGTTTTCATACGCTTCCGTCCCTGCCCATGACCGGTGGAATTACCTGAAAAAAGTGCGGACGAGCCCTGCCGTTCGTGCAGCTCCCGGGCGCCACTGTAGCGCCGGCACGCCGGTATTCACTCTTCCGCCATAGTTCTATAGCAGAGTGAATTCTTATTTCGAACCGGCTGCACCGATCACGATCTTTAACGCGGCAGTAATCTCGGGAAGCATCTCCGCCGGGAACCCCATCACCATCTCGTCATCGGTAATGCCGGAAAATCTCCGTGAACCGTCACAGCCCAGCGAGAAGTTCGGCCGCCCGGTAAGATAGACCTGCGTTGTCGCATCCGAACAGACCGACTGGATGCCGGAGAACTCTGCATAAATTCTCCCGCCGAGCCGGAAGAGTGAACTCTGGGCGAGCTTGAGCATATTGCGGGGTGTGGTGACGATCAGGATGACCTGCGGGGTGAACGGTGTCTTCTCCAGCGGGGCATAGAGCGTCGCATACGTCTCGCCCGGGCTGAGATGGGTGACCTTCTCGATGGTCCGCTTGCAGGCAGCCGCACTGTCAAATTTGCCCAGCTTAAAGTAAAATTCGCCGTTCTTTAAGGTCGGCGTGATCTCCCGGAGACCCAGTGCCCATGCGCCGCCGTTGCACTCATGTTTGTCTGCGGGAGCGTAGAAGATCTTCCCCTCGCTCCGGGCCAGGTTCACCATCGTACAGTGCCGGATGGTCTTGTCCAGTTCCACCATCCCGGCCGGGATATCCTCTTTTGATGGTGCGAATCTGATGGCGACCGGCGATCCTTTCAGGCCCAGTACTTTTTTCAGGGTTTCTGCCGCTTCACCATAATCCACGGGTATTTTCATCGGTTCGTTGCTCATAATCGTTGCCTCGTACTCTTTCTTTCTGGGGTAATTACCCCTATGAGCGAAAACATAAAAAGATGACGGAATGGTTCAAAAATGTCGGGAAAAAAACTGCCGGTGTCTTACCGGGAGCACGCCGGGGGTAAATCCGGATGGCGAAGCTTAAAATGCGCCTTTTCATGGGGGAAATAACCGTATTTCCTGTAAAGTTTTATCTGAAGAGCCGGTTTTTCCGGTGAGGAATCACAAAAAAGAAAAAAAATTTGGTTGGGGGACGATGTGCTTACCTTGCGGGGATGATCAGCGAGCGCTCGCCTGCGGGCATGAACTCGCGGATTGCACCCTTCGCAAACTCGCGGCGTGGCTCCGAGAAGTCGAACTTGAGCGACGGGTCTGCAAACGTGATCTTCATGAGCGGGGACAGGGTCCAGGCATCTCCGCGGCCGTAGTGGGCGGCAGCGGCAATAGCGGCGTACTCTCCCTGGTGTCCGACGTTCATTGCGTAGTTCGGGTAGTTCGGTCCACGGAGTTCTCCGACACAGCCCTCGTCTGCCCTGACGGACATACAGTTCGCGGAACCGCACTGGTCCTGCAGGTCGTAGCCGAAGAAGCCGAGACGTGACCAGCCTTCCTTGTGCAGGAGCATCGACATGTACCAGCCGTTCAGACCTGCATTGGAGTTTGCCGTTGCAAGTGAAGTGGTGATACCAGATGCTGCCGCAAGGACGGATGCACGCTGGGAACCGCCGAAGTGGTCCTCGAGAGTGGTCGGGTACGTCTCGTACTGCTCCATACCGTAGAGCGTGACTTCGGATGCAATGTCGCTGACTGCTTCCTGGGTCTGCTTTGCCTTTCCGATACCGCCGTGGTTTTTCTTGATGTAGTCAAGACCATAGTAGCAGTAGTCGTCGAGGATGTTGTCGGTGTATGCAGCGGTTGCATACTGGGTGAATCCGACACCGCCGGACATGTAAGATCCGAGCCAGATCTGGTCGAAGAGCATGGTACCTGCAGCGACGACTTCAAGGGATGCCTTGACGGGATCGTTCGGGTACTTGCGGTCTGCCTGGATCATATCGCCGAAGTGTCCGAACAGGATGCCACCTGGCTCGTTCGGGCCACGTGCACGGCGGGCGGGCAGGATATCTGCCATCTGGATGACACCAGCGTGCTTTGCTGCGAATGCGAGGTCAGCGACTGCTGCCTCACCGGCGCACATCTTGTATGCTCCGATGAAGGACATACCGATCTGCATTGCAGACCACCGGGAGGTGGTTCCGCCATCGCAGGTCCTGCTGACGGTTGTCGGGATGTGGACTGCCTGCCACATGGACTTGCCGACGGCGGCCTTGAGGGCGGCTGCCTGCTTTGCCGGGAAGAGCTTGTCGAGGTTTAAGACGAACTGGGGCTCGAGGTCGTCTGCCATCTCGTCATCGCCGGTGAAGACTTTGACATAGCAGTCGTCGACGAGTGCCGGGTGGGTCTCGACCATGTGTTCCTGAACGACGGCCGCGCCGGGCATTGCGTGGTTCAGCACGTGGAGGTACTCGTTGATGGTCTCAGGGGTAACTTCCTTTCCCAGACGCTTCTGGAGGGTGCCGTGGGCGAGGTCGAGGCCGACGATGATCGTCCGGCGGATGTCGTCCCACATCTGCTGCATTGCAGCGTTGTTCACAAAGTGAAGGTCATCGCCCTCGACAAAGACGCCGGTGCCGGAAACTTCGTAGGGTGTCAGCTGGCGCTGGCCGAGCGGGATACCACCACAGTGGCAGCGCTTGGGGTCGTACATCGAGATGCCGCGCTCCATTGCGGCAACCTGGCCTTCCTTTAAGAACTCCATCTTACGGGCAGACTGCTCGAGACCCTTGCGCTCGAAGACGGTGGACATTGCCGCCGGGTCTGCATGGAACTTTTCCCTCATTGCCTTCAGGAAGAGCTTCTGGGTCCTTTCGATTTTTGCCTTTGCCATAATTATGCCTCCTTTGGCATGAAGCCGTATTTTACCCTCAGTGCATGGATGCGCTGGATGTATTCAACGTATTCTGCGTCGTCGCGGAATCCGGTGCCTACGAGGGAGTGGAACATGGTGGTGTGCGCCTTGAGCCACTTTGCGTCCATCGGCTTGCCGACCTTGACTTCGGAGTCAAGGGGAACGCCGACCTGGTCCTTGACGTACTTGATCATGCCCGACTTCTTGTCCATGACAAAGCGCTGGAGCATATCGAACATCATCCCGTTCTCATCGAGACGGAGGGAGTGTCCGTGCACCGTGCAGCCACGGATGCCGGTAAGTGCTGCATCGAAGAGCTCGGTGTTGATGAGTTCCTTTGCATACTTTTCGAGATCTCTCTCACGGCATTCGATGATCTGACGGCCTGACAGCGTACCCGGGTCAATGCCGCGGAAGCGGTATGCCTCGAGCCAGCTTCTCTGGTAGGGTTGGCAGGGTGCATTGTACATCGAGTCGGTGAACTGGATGTAGCGGACGCGGTCGCCGGCCTTTGCGCCGTCGGTCGGGGTTACAAGCTTGCGGATCGGGCAGGCGGGTTCCTGCTGCTCGGCAAGCGGGGGGTGTGCACTCTTGTAGGCTGAGCCGGGTGCACGGTGTCCCATGACGAGGACGACGTCCTTGTCGGTTACATCGCGAATCTTTTCCAGCTTGTGGTCGGGGTCCAGCTGCTTGCGCCGGTTTTCAGCGATCTGCGTCTGGCCGGGACAATACTGGGGTTTATATGCCATTGTTTTATCACTCCAATCTTACTTTTTTTTCACGATTCTCATGACAGACGAAATGACTTCCGCCATCTTCTCGCGGGTCGGGGTCTGACCCCGGGTCACGCCGCTCACGATCGCCATCACCGTGCCTTTCGTACGGATCTGGTCGGCCGGAGGCATCACTACGGCAGTCTTCACACCCACTTTTGCGAGATCCTCATAATCAATCGGGGACTGGGAAACGACAATCGCCTTCACGTCACAGGCCGCGAGAATAAACCGGACCTTGTGCACCACATGGGATCGGACGTTCCCATGGTGAAGTATGGCGACCTTGTGTTTCTCAATCTGCGCGACCTCCTTGTCAGTAAGCCCGAAGTAGGCACCGATGACGCCGCCGGCAATATTCGGGGCGTCCGGGGGGACACCGCTGCCGGCGTTCAGTACAAGAGTACTGATGCTGTATTCGACGCCCTGCTGTCGCAGCCCCGAGGTGATGTCGCACACCGGCTTGGTGACGTGGCGGCGTCCCGGGGACATTCCGACCACGATCACGTCCGGGTACCGGCATTCGGAGATGGTGCCCCGCTGGGCAAGCCCGCCTCCTTTACCCATGCCCATCGCCTCGCGGCAGTCAACAACCTGGGTTACTCGTCCTATCGGCATTATTTGATTCCCTGAATGATGATGGGTTTGGACTTGCTGCTTGGATCAGCCAGTCCGAGGATCGATTTGTCCGCATCCGGGCCGTACTTGCAGTAATCGACAAGTGACGGTTCGGTCTTCATGAACTTCCCTTCCTGGATCCGGAAGGTGAAATGCGTGAAGACCTGTTCGCATGCGGTCTTCAGTGCGGGGATCACGTCGCGGCTCTCGAGCTCGAGGATCACCGTACCCACATGAACCTGCAGCTCCACTTCCTGGTCGCCGACATGGATGGGCTTCCTCATGGAATGAGGATTGGCCATTCCTTTGGCGGGTCCATACGTTACGGTCACCGGCAGGCGCGGCCCGTTGAGGACCATGCGCCGTATGCCGGGGATCTCGGTGAGCTTGTTCAGCAGGTGCTCGGTTGTCTCGGGGTTTAGCAGCCGCTCGGTGACAATCCTGCACTGGGGGAACGTGGCTTCGGTCATTCGTATCCTGGGGGGGGTTTAAATACCCTTTGCGATCGTCTGCATCGGTTTCTTGAACGCTTCGATCTGCCCGAAGGTGTCCTGGTAAACCTTACTGGTTGCCTCGGGGCCGAACATCTGGGTGCCTGCATCCAGTGCGCATGCTGCGACGATACAGGGCATACCGACACCGGCTGCGTGACGGGTAACGACGTGGTTACCGTTGAATCCACCGGGACCGCCGCCACCGTAGATCGAGTGGCTGAAGAACGAGAACCCGACTGCGACACCCATTGCCCGACCGAAGTCGGAGCCTGGGAGGCCGGTCTCGTGCTCGAGCAGGTCGTTGAAGTACAGCAGGGTTGCGGAAACTGCCTGGGCAAACCGTCCTGCACCACAGTTGACCATGGTGGCTGCGAGGGTGCCTGCGGATGCGTAGGCGTTCCACATCATCGGGTCCTTGGTATCGTAGAAGATGTAGCCGCTCTTGCCCTTCTTGCCTGCCTTGATGACCTTGTCCTCAATGGCACGCTCGACAAGGCTCTGCACGACAGTACCGATGGTACCGGTCTTGCCGTTCTTCTTGACGAGGTCGTAGACGATGTTGTTTGCATTCAGGCCCTGGTATGCAAAGAGCAGGAGCTGGGCACGCTCGAACGGGCCGATTGCGGCGCCCATCTCGAACTCTCCGGCCTGCTCGAAGGTGGCCGAGAGTGCTGCACCCTGCATTGCATTCCGGTGGGTCATCATGACCGCGTGGTTTGCCGGGATGTTACGGAGTGCGTAGCCGAGGCCTTCGTTGTTCTGCGGGATGGACAGGATCGAGACGATATTGCCGCCCTTCATGTCCATCGTCTGCGGGTAGGTGCCCCAGACTGCGCTCTTCACGTAGGAACCGTCGAACATGCCGACCTTGTACTGCTCGAGCAGTGCGTAGGTGGTCGCTGATGCTACGGATGTGGTTGCCGCATCGTAGGTTGCCGCTGCCTGAATCCGTGCAGACGGGACCTCGATGAGGAGCATCTTGCCGCCGGCGACCTTGGTGATCTTGGTGTCGTCGCCCTCGGTGACCTGGACCATTCCCTTGATCTTGGCTGCGAGTGCATCCACATCCTTGACACAGCTGCAGTTCATGCTGCGGCCGAGAATCTGGTTGGACTTGCCGCCCATCTTACCGGTCTTGAGGGCTTCCTCAATACCGCCGAGGCTGACTGCCACGGTCCTCTTGGTGAGGTCGATGAGCTCGAGTGCACCCTTGTTGGTCAGCGGACTGATCCTGTCAATCGTGACGTTGCTCTTTAAAAGCTTACCCTCATCGTCGTAGAGGTCGATTGCATCTTTATATTTTGCCATGTAATTTCCTCCAAATCTGAATTTTACGCAATACGGTACTGTAACTGAACGCTGATGGTGACTAACAGAACACTGGTAATGAATGAAAGTCGCTATTGCACGTCCCCTAGATTGGGACATTGAATACTTCCCAATTTCCCTTTATAAGCGTTCCGATTTTATCTCGGAAAATTTTTTTATAAAACTTCAAAAATATTACATAAAACTGAAGGAATGTTCAAATATTACATATATATGCCCTTTCTTTGTTTTACGCAGTATGACAAATTTTTAAAAAAGTGTTATGACTTCTTATGCTAAATTAAAAAATTACCTGTTTTCCGGCGCGCTTGTTATAAAAAATAATGGGTTGTGACAGGGTCTTGGTGAGGGATCCATGACAGCGGTTACTTGTTTTCCGTGAGCGGGCTTGGCCCGAGTTCTTTGACGGTGTCAACGACGTTCGTTACGACTTTTGCCCATTTTGCACCTTCCGATGCAGAGACAAACGTCATCCGGAACCGCCGGTCATCAAGGCCGATGCTCTTCATGAGCCTCTTGACCATGAACATTCTCTTTGCTGACTTGTAGTTGCCTTCAAGGTAGTGGCAGTCTCCGAAGTGACACCCGGAGATGAGGACGCCATCCGCCCCGTCGGCAAACGCCTTGAGGACGAAGAGGGAGTCGAGACGGCCGGTGCACATCACACGGATAATCCTGATGTCCGGGGGGTACTGGATACGGCCCCCGCCGGCAAGGTCGGCTCCTGCGTAGGAACACCAGTTGCAGACCATCCCGAGGATCTTGGGTTTCCACTCATCAGACATTTACTGCTCACCCCCGAGCAGGAATGCATCGATCTGTGCAACAATCTGGGGTGTCGCGAAGTGGTTCATCCAGATGGCACCACCGGGGCAGAAGCCGCCGCAGGTACCGCAGCCCTTGCACTTGGCCTCGGTGACCTGCATGACCTGCCGCCCCTCCTTCTCTACGAGGGAAAGAGCAGTGTAGGGGCAGAGGTTCACGCACATGCCGCACCCGGCACACCTCTCTTCGATACAGGTGGCGAAGTACGGTTCGAGTTCGACCTCCCCCTTGTGGATGGGGATGCTCGCCGCTGATGCTGCGCCTTCGGCAGATGCTACCGTGTCCGGGATATCCTTCGGGCCCTGGCAGACACCGGCCAAAAAGACACCGGCAGTGGTGGTTCCGCACGGGTTGAGCTTCGGGTGGGCTTCCTGGAGCCAGCCGTCGCCAGTACAGGAAACACCGAAGAGTCTCCTAGTCCTTTCTGTATCTGCCGCTGGCTGGATCGCTGCTGCAAGTACGACCATATCGACTTCCATGTCAACCGGCCGGTCAAGCAGCGTGTCATCAGCATACACATGGAGATTCTTGGTTTTGGGGTCTTCGAGAATGTTTGCCACGCGCCCGCGGATGAACTTTGCTCCTTCATCCTGGATGCGGTAGTAGAATTCCTCGTACGCCTTGCCGAATGACCGGATATCCATGTAGAAGATGTAGGGAATGCAGCCGGGCATCTTTTCAACAATCTGGTGAGCATGTTTCAGTGAATACATGCAGCAGAACCGCGAACAGTAGGGTTTGCCGATACCCGTGTTGTCACGAGAGCCGGCACAGAGCACGAACGCGACTCTTTTCGGTTTCTCTCCATCACTCGGGCGGACAGGGTAACCACCGGTCGGGCCGGATGCGCAGATGAGCCGCTCGAACTCAAGGCTGGTGATTACGTTCTCGAACCGCTTGTACCCCCATTCTTCTTTCTTTTCGATGGGGAAGATATCGTAGCCGGTGGCAAGAATTGCCGTCCCGACTTTGACCTTCATGAACTCGTCCTTTGATTCCAGGTCGATTGCCTTCTTTTCAGGACCACAGGCAGTTACGCATAGTCCGCACTTGATACAGGAATCAAAGTCAATAGTATAGATCAGGGGAACGACCTGCGGGTGGTTGATATAAATGGCCTTCCGGGGTTTCATCCCGACTTCGAAGACGTTCGGCTTGATGACCGGGCAGACTGCCTCGCAGTCACCGCAGCCGTTACAGCCGCCACCAACGATGCCGCGTGCCTCTGCCTCTGTGGGCGTCAGGACACCACGGGCCTTCTTCCTGATGGTCACATCGAAGTTGCCGATATAGCCTTCCACGTTATCGACTTCGGAATAGGTCAGGAGCTCGATATTCTGGCTCCGCCCTACATCCACCATCTTTGGGGTGAGGATGCACTGCGAGCAGTCAAGTGTCGGGAAAGTCTTGTCGAGCTGGGACATCCTGCCGCCGATACTTGGCGTTGATTCGATGAGATAGGTCTTGATTCCTGCTGCTGCAAGATCGAGCGCTGCCTGCATACCGGCGACTCCTGCACCGACAACCATCGCGGCCTTCTCGACCGGCACGGTCTTCGGGAACAGGTCCTGCAGGAGAGCGGCCTTGGCGACGGCAATCCTGATTGCATCTTTTGCTTTGTCGGTTGAACCCTCGCGGTCGTGCATGTGCACCCATGAATTCTGTTCACGGATGTTTGCCATCTCGAACCGGAACGGGTTGAGGCCACCCTCTTTGGTGGCGGTCCTGAACGTCGGCTCGTGAAGACGCGGGGAACACGCGGCAACGACGACACCGGTCAGCTTGTTGTCCTTGATTGCCTTGTTAATCACAGTCTGCCCGGGCATCGAGCACATATACTTGTAGTTGTCAACATAGGCGACATGCGGAAGGGTTTTTGCATATTCCTGCACGGCCGGGATATCCATCGACCCGGCGATGTTTGTACCGCAGTGGCAGATGAAGACACCGATACGGGCATCCTCTGGTTTGGTGGTAACACCGGGTGCTGCGACAGTTTTTGCTGCAGGTGCGGGAGCCTGCTTCTTCGCTTCCTGTTTCACGGGCGCCTCTTTTTTGGTGTCCTGCTTCTTGGTTTCGGTCTTTTTGGTAGTTGTTTTCTTCTTTTCAACCATCATTCCCACCTCACAGCACCTTCTGCAGGAACGGTTCGCAGCTGATCCCATGGAGGTCCAGCCCGAGGTCCTGCGGGCTCATTCCCTGTGCCAGTCCCAAGAGTTCGGCAAAGTGCAGCACCGGTAAATCGTAGCTGACACCGAACTTCTCCTTGATCTCGATCTGGCCGCGGTCAAACTGAAGCTGGCAGAACGGACAGATATCAGTCAGTGCGTCCACTTTTGCCTCTTTGAGGTTGATCAGCTTCTCGTTGGTGATATCCAGCGAGTGGACGATATCGTACCCGCGGACACCGCCGCCGGCACCACAGCACTGCATCTTGTTGCGGTATTCGACCGGTGTTGCACCAAGTGCTGCGACCAGTTCTTCCATCCACATCGGGTGCTCGGTGTTCAACATGACCTCCTTTTCAAACTCCCGGTCCTTGTGGGGCTTGGTGAGGTGGCAGCCGTAGTGGACGGCAATACGGGCGCCGGTCAGGGGGTTTACCACGGAGTCCTTGATCTTGTCGACCCCGACGAACTTGTCATTGTAGAGGAGTTCGGCGATGTGATAGACGTTGATGGTGCCCTTGTACTCCATATCGACCTCTTTGAGCACTTCGTTGACGCCATCGCGGAGATCCTTGTTGTGCTTGAGCTTGTGGTTGACCTCCCAGATCGACTTGTAGCAGCCGTTGCAGACCAGTGCGATGTCCATCTTCATCTGCTCGGCAAGCACGAGGTTGCGTGCTGCCATCGCATAGAAAACATTCATGTCGATGGAACCGAATGCGCCGGGGGCAGGGCAGCAGCTGGCTCCCTTGAGGGGGACCAGATCGATGCCGAGCTTCTTGCATCCCTTGATTGCCGCAGATTCGACACCGGGATACCGGTTCGGTGCGATACAGCCGAGGTATAATGCGAACGTGTGGTTTGCTGTTGATTCTGACATGCTCTCTTATCCCTCCCGTTCCTTGATGATCCGGTCTGCATTCTCCTTGAGATGGTAGTGGTCAAGGATCTTCCTGATGCCGGGCATGTATTCAGGGTACATGTGTGTGGTCGGCGGGTCGCGGGTGAGTCCCAGTCTCTCCCGGGCAGCACGGTTGACATCGTTGTTGGGCACACCGTGGCCTGAGCTGTAGATTGCCGTAACGGTCTTGAGGAAGTTCACCGGTATAATATCGTGGGTGAATGCCATGTTCCTCATGGCCATGATAACATCCGTGGGTGCAATGTCACGCGGGCACCGGTCGGTACAGCTGTAACAGGTGGTGCAGAGCCAGAGATCGGGATCGTTGAGCGCCTCGCTCTCGAGCCCGAGCACAGCCCTCCGCATGAACTTGCGGATTCGGTAGGTGCTTCTGGGTGCTGACGGGCACGAGCCGGTGCAGGTGCCGCACTGGAAGCACATATGGGCGATGGTACGTGATTTGTCCTCGACCCTTTTTGTAAAGTCGGGTGTCGAGTCCTCACGGTAATACCGCTGATCGTGGAGTTTCTTCTCCAGCGCTTCCGGGTAACCTTTTGATTTTGCCATGCTCCTTCTCCCTCACGCCTTCTCCATCATTTTCAGTCCGACCTGTCCGGTAATGCTTTCCTTTACCTTCGAGGTTCTCTTCGCGAAGAGTTTCTCCTTGATCTTCTTGAAGAGGTCCGTCTCCGTGCCTTTCATCCTGATGCCGGTCCGCTGGAGGATAATGATATCCTCGCCGGGGCAGGCATCCACGCAGGCACCGCAGAGTATACAGTAATCCTTGTTGACCGCGATGTTGGCTTCGATATGATGTCCCATCTCGGCTGCGGGCTTCTCGCTGGGGAGATAGATCGCGTTTGCCGGGCAGATATCTGCGCAGGTCGAACAGCCACCGGGGCATTTTTCGGCATGGAATTCAATGTCGCCCTCGAAGAGTTTCTCGACGGTAATTGCCTCGGTCGGGCAGTTGCGCGAGCACCAGGTACAGGTGCAGCAGTTGTCCTTTACAATCGTGACCTTGCCGTCAACCTTATCGGAGATGACTTCGCGCTCGACGGTGATGCACTCCTCGGGGCAGACTTCCACGCACACCTTGCAGGCATTGCATTTGGCCTCGTCCCAGATCACATCCCCCTCGACTTTTCCGATCTCGCCAGAAAATTCCTTGTGCTTGACTATGATAGCAGGACAGAGTGCACCGCACAGGCCGCACAGGGAGCATTTCTCCTTGTCGACCGTGAAGGTGGTCTTGGTCTTGAGTGCGGTCTGGCGCTCCTTTGCACCTGCAACCGGTCCCTTGTAGGTCCCTTCATAGGCCGGGACATTCCGATCGATTGCATCACGCGGACAGACCTCTTCGCAGATCGTACACCGGACACATTTCTCGTCATCAATCTCTGCCTTCATGTCGTACTGCGGGAATCCCTCTTTTTCAACAATGGGAAGCCGCTCCTGATTGTCGACCTTCAGAGTCAATGCATTGAACGGGCACATGATGACGCAGACACCGCAGTACGAGCACTTGGTCTCGTCTACATCGATGGGTGTCGCGTAGTTGATGGCACCACGGCGGGCTGCACCGACGAGTCCGAGAACGATAGCCTCCTCCGGACATGAATCGACACAGATACCGCATCCCGTGCAGGTCTCTGAATTCAGAATCAGGTTGTTCACGCTCTGAAGGAGGCGCTGCTCCATCACAACGTTGACACCATCCCTCTTTTTGGAAAACTTTGGAAACAATGCCATGAAATTAACCCTCACGCTGTTCCTCTATTGCACCTTTGCCTCTGCTCTGGTTTCCCAGAACCCTGTCAGCCTGATAATATCATGCAGACACACTGGGATCCTGTAGATTTTTTGATTTGATACTGGATCTACACTATAAGGTTCCAATGCGTCCGCAGGACATGCACCAAAACAATTGTTACAGCCGGCGCAATGTCCCCTGTTAATATGCACTGCAAACGCCATGAGTTCACGCACCAGCTATGATCGATTTCAAAATCGATTATCAAAAGAGTGGTGAAAGTATCTAGATAAAGGTTCTGAAATATATCGCTGAAAACTGGCCTTTTTATTATAAATTTTTAATTTTTCTTTATATGTCCCTCGTTAAGTTAACATACATTTCTGTCATGTTAAACTGATGTAATGTACTTTCTCCATATATTCCGGTGCGCTCTAAGAATACCCGGATTAAATGAGAAAATTTATTCAGTAATAATCAAGGTACTGTTGGTATACCGGAGGTTATGTTAGAATGGAAATCAACGGCGTAACAATCGACAACACCTATGCAGAGGCATTCCCGACCTGGGTCTGCCGGGTGATCATTACTGCAGTGACGAAGGACTGGGCACTCAAGGCAGCCACCGAGGCAACCGGGTTTGCGACCTCTGCGATCGGATGCCCGTGCGAAGCTGGTATCGAGACTGTCCTTTCCGGCAACGAGACCCCGGACGGAAGGCCGGGTGTAGCCATCCTGATCTGCGCAAGCAAGAAGAAACTCAAAGAGCAGGTTGTGGAACGGCTTGCCGAGTGCGTTCTGACTGCACCGACAACGGCGGTCTTTAACGGCATCACCGATGCAGAAGAGAAGATTCCGGTCAAACTGCACTTCTTCGGTGACGGGTACGAGTACCAGAAGGAAGTCGGCGGCCGGAAGTGCTGGGTGATCCCCATTATGAATGGTGAGTACATCGGAGAAGAGGAGTTCGGCATTGTCAAGGGAGTCGCCGGCGGCAACTTCTTTATCATGGGTGAGAATCAGATGGCCGCCCTGATGGGCGCCCAGGCTGCATCTGACGCGATTGCGGGAGTAAAAGGGGTTATCACGAGTTTCCCGGGCGGTATCGTGGCGAGCGGTTCCAAGGTCGGCAGCCTGAAGTACAAGTTTATGACTGCATCGACGAATGAAAAATACTGCCCGACGCTCCGCGAGAAAGTGGCAGACAGCAAGGTTCCTGCCGGCATCAAGGCGGTCTACGAGATTGTCATCGACGGTGTTGATGAGAAGTGTGTGGCCGCGGCAATGGGTGCCGGTATCCGGGCTGCCGTGCATGTACCGGGCGTGAAGTTTATCTCGGCCGGTAACTTCGGTGGTAGTCTGGGACCCTTCAAACTTGAACTTGAGAAGGTTCTCTAAATCTCTTTTTGGTGATTATGTAACATCCACCAAAAATCAGATCTGAATTAAATTTGAAATTATATAACCGCTCTTGGGGGGCTTTGCCCCCCGCCGCTCGGGCATCCCCACTTGCGATAGTGCTGTAT
>JACTVF010000374.1 GCA_019695435.1 Methanoregulaceae archaeon
GTTTTGCAAGGTCTGCAAGGGACTGGATGTTCGCCGGGTTGGATGCCGGCAGGATGACGATCACGTAGTTTGTCGTAAGCGGTTTTACCGAGCTGTTGACCAGGTAGCCCTCATTTTTGAGAGCGGTTGTGTAGGTGTTACTTGCCGATATAAGGACATCCGCATAAGCACCGTTCTCTATCTGTGTCTTGAGGGCCTGTGTACCGTCAAGGTCGAAGGACACCGTAGTTGGTGGGTAGGCCTTGGTAAATGATGAGCCAATCGTATTTGATGCACCGGTTAAGGATGCAGCAGTAAATACGACAAGGTTGCTCTGCGACGGAGTGAACGTCGGGGCTGGTGTTGAAGTTGGTGCAACCGTGACCGGGACAGCGGTTGTTGCCACTGCCACCGGTGTTGCTGCAGCGGTTACCGGTACGGTTGTTGCAACGGGTGTTGCCGGGGCACTTGTTGTGCTCTGCGTGCAGCCGGCAAAGAGGGCCGATACAAGCAGGAGTCCATAGATCAGACTGATAAATGCTAGTTTACAGGGTGTCAGAGTTCCTTTCATAGCTTCACAAACCTCTGGAATTAATCCTTTCACTTATCTTTTTACGGTATAATAGTTAAAAATTGTGTTTTATTATCTCAAATTGTTAACTATAAATAACTAATTTGTGGGGCCCAATCAGTATCTCACTCTGTAGTGTTTTCCGAAAATGAGATGAGCTGCTTCGTTACCCAAACATGCGGTACTGGCCCGTATAAATAAAAACGCGATGGTACTATAGCATCCAGATGGTTTTCCCATTCGATGTCCGGTCTTTCCTTCTTGATAAATTACCAGTATCTGCGGTTTCCTCTTCATGAGCGAGATAGGTTATCCATCTGACCTGTATACAGGTAGTTTGTGTAAGATCAGGACAGGTATTCCTTTGTCAATTAGTTTTAATTTACTTTCTCAAAAAATAAGTATAATCCTAATAGTTATATGCAAATACAGTACAGAATATCCTTGAAATAGCAAACCGGCCATCATCCGGTATTCACCGGACACCGGTCCCGGCTAAATCAGGAACACCGGAATCACTCGTCACCGAAAAAAATTTGCGATCTCATGGAGTGTGAAGAAATGAGGATCCCCCTCCCATGATCACCCGGCATCACATGGCACTTGCCCTGATGTGCGCTCTTATTGTCTGTAGTTCCTTCTTTCTCTCAGACCCGCTCCTGATGGTGCTGGTTATTGCCGGTACCTGTATCGGTGTACTCCTGCCGGACATCCATATGACCCCGCCAAAACGGTTCACCTTCCGTACCCTGGCATGGCTGATCGTCCAGTTTCCCAGGCAAGTCTGTTCCCCCATTCTCTGCCGGATCTATATACACACCCGGTATCCGGTTCCGGATCCTGCTGACAAGCGTCTGACCCACTCCATCCCCGGTATCCTGTTCATTTTTGCATTCGCGAGCGCTTTCCTTTACATCCCGGTGCGCCTGGTCGACAGTGCCCTTGCCGGATGGATCGCCGTATTTCTGGGAGGCGTACTCCTCGGCATGGGGCTCCACCTTGTTGAGGATCTCTGCACGAGAAAAGGTATCTTCCCCTTCTTCCCGTTCAGTCCCTGGACTATCTCCGGTTCCATCCGTCCCTGCGACCGGACCGATCCCCGGATCGCCCGGTACCACATCCAGCACTGCACGGTGCTCATCGTTTTATTCTGGCTCGAGAGCGCAGGCATTCTTGCACCGGCTCTTTTTTTGCCGATAAGTGTTGCCGGTATCACCTTCTGTCTTGGCACCATGGTGTACTTCTCAGAAGTTTCGGTACGGCGGGGTTCCGGTCTGGCAGGCATCATAAAGGCCTCCTCACCTGCAAAGATTACTTGACCGGTGTGAAACGAGGACTACAAAAAAGTGACCGCTGCGTCAGCCCGGTTACGGTCTCTGTTGTACTAAAAAAGTGCGGTGGTACCAACCGTTCATTTATTTGCCTGAATATCCCATCGCGCGGGCAAGTGCCACGAGCTCTGCCAGCTGTTCTTCCTGTCGCCGGGTCAGTCGCCTGCCTTTCTGGATCAGTCGCCCGAGCTTGACAATCCTGATGCGATCTTCGTGAGCAAGTGCATCGGTGTTGTGCGCCCATTTGACCAGGTCCAGCCACTGCTGGCGGCCAAACAACGCGCTTTCAGTTGCCGGTCCATGGTCTGCGCGTTCCTCACCGGATGTGCTCCCGGCACCGGCATCATAACCGGTTTCATCGTCGTCATCAGCGGTCTCCGCATCTTCCGGATCATTCTCTCCGGGTGCTGTGTCTCCATCTCCCGCTGCGCCGGTCGACTCATCCCCACTGGTTTCCCGTACACCATTCCCGGTCACGCCGTCCGGTATTCCGGGGGCCCGGGTGGCATCCGGCAGGTCATGGACATCCAGTTCCTTTGGATCTTCAAAGAGGTCCTCCATGCTCCGGATCCTTACCTCTGGTTCATCCGTCGGCATTGGCTGTACCAGTACCAGGTGATCGATCTCTTTACGGGAGAGTGCCTGCGGCCCGTGCATGATGACAGTAGGGAGATCCGGCCCTTTTGTGACCATCGCATGTTTTTCTATCGGTACTTCCTCAATTGCGGTGGACGGGATCTGGGTTTTTTTCCTGAGTGCGACGAGTGCATCTTTTGTTTCTGCATATGCCTCTTCAGCCGCGTGTCGCTCCTCTTTTTCTGCCTCCAGTGCAGCTGCAACCTGTTCGATCTCCGCCCCAAGGGCTTTTAATGACACCTCTTTCTCTGCCTGCTCCTGCTCGGCATCGCGGAGCTGTCCTTCCAGCGACCGCTGCCGATCAAGCGCGGTTCTGAGGTTGTCCTCGAGTTTTCTGGACTGGTCTTCGCGACGGGCATCCTCTGCCACCCTCTCATCGGTTATGGCCCGCAGTTTTTGTTCGGCCTGCTCCTTTGCCAGGGCCGTATGCGCAAGATTTTCATCTGCCTTGCGACATGCCTCGCGCTCGGATGCGAGATCTTTGGTCAGGCCCTGGATTTTTACAAGCAGTTCACGTTCATGCGCCGCAACCTGCTCCCCGGTGGCATTCAGGTTCCGCTCAATATTCTCCTTTACCCTTGTGACCTCCGAGAGCTTGTCCTCGGCT
>JACTVF010000023.1 GCA_019695435.1 Methanoregulaceae archaeon
TCTGTACGTCAATATCACCGGCAATTGGTGTCGATCCTGTGTTAGTATAGGATAGATATTCCAGAGGATCACCGGTCCCGCTTTGAGTGTTGTCTGAAAATGCCAGAAGATTAGCAGTGTTATGCTTAAAAAGATAGAGGTTATAATCATTTCCGGATTGCCCGAACTTGTCATTCCATTCTAATACAACCGTGACGCTTGAACCTGCGGGAAGGTTAACATACAGACCTTCGTCATTATGGTTGGTACCACTACTGAAATCATTGAAACAATACCCCCCAGAACAATATGTTGAATTATAGAAAGTTCCCTGATAGTGATTCGCGGCCAAATTACCTGTTGCGGAGATATAAATGACCTGGTTACTTGATAATACCGAGTTCACGTGACTCGCGACCGTCCCGTCTTCGAAGAACGGTTCCGTAGGCCAGCTGACATCATCGCAGATCACCGTGCATCCATTTGACCTGAGATCGTCGATAGCCGCATCAAATGCTACTATATTCGAACCGTCATCATGGAAATACAACGTAGCATTAGGGACCATGTCATGGACGATCTCCAGCATCGCAGTTCCTTCATCCCCGCCAACAGTGTTGCTCAGGACATGGACATTGCTTGGGAGGTCGCCGCTTGCCACCGATGAAGAAAGATGATCTACACCATCGGATATGATCCCGATCTTCATCCCTGCACCCGAGTATCCATACGTTGAACGAACGTTGGCCGTTTTAAGGATCGTATCCCCCTGCGTTGTTACCGAACCGATATTGACAACCGGGGGGATAACTTCTCTGATAAGTCTTACTCCCTCTACAGCAGCAACGGTGTCTAGTTTATTGGTATCCACCCATGCAACCGCAAGATGGGTTGCCTCATCACGATCGGTCACCTCGGCGACAAGGGAATCGATAATATGTGTTGAGTACCCTGGTTGGACATAGACATAGACATAAACCAACGTGCCCGTTGAAATTTTGTTTGACACGGAGGTTAGGGTTGTTGACGTAGTACCTGTCGGAATATTTTTAAAGATTAATCCGGATTCGATGGCCTGCTGCGTTTGAACCGTCACATTGGGGAATTTCCCGGTCTCTAAAAGAAGTGCAGTGGATAATTTCTTTTCATTGTCGGTAAGATTATTTTTTTCTTTCATGATGTCTATCGGGAGAGTTTGTGAAATTTGTGCCGAACTGACGGCTCCAATAACATAAGGCTCCAAACCATAATTCACAATAGCGGTTAAATTTGTGACATTACTGACATTTGTATATGAACCGGTATTCGTAGCAATGCCCGGCAGTATCCATAGACAGCATATGCAAAAAACAATACTCAATAACATAAATTTTTGTTTAAACATATCCTCCTCTCCTCCAGTCACATCAATTCTGTTCATCGATATTCAAAGAACCCGGAATTCTCCTATCAAATTGTTCACTTTATTCATACGAACTCTCCATTTTCCTGAAGGCGCACAATGGCTAATGTCGATCTGCGTATTACACAGGCCCCCACGTGAAACAAAGGATTCATGATCCGGTCTCCCTCACGGTAACTGGGGGGGAAACAGACTGGACAGACTCGATAAAGTCATATGATGCCAGTTTGGTGAGATTATTCACATCCACCCAGGCAACAACGAGATGATGTTCGGGATCGGTATTGGTTACATTCCACACAGACGAATTAATTTTGGCTGAATCTGCATTTTCATTCGTTTTAATATATACATAGACAAGTGCATTTCCGGTTTCAGGAATATAAGTGAACTGATGATTTTGTTCCATCTGCTGCTCAAGCACATCCAAAGTCATACCGGCGGGCAAGTACCTGCTGTCAGTCAACTGGAGCAAATCTGTAGATAACTTTTGCTGGGCAATGGAAAGGTTGTCTTTTGAAATCATTGAACCGTTTGGTTTGATACAATCCAACCCACCAGGGCAGAGGGATGGAGACTGATTTTTCGCAGGGGGTTGTATGAGAGGTCTGTACACAACAATAATTGCCAGACCAATAAGTAATAGAGCGACAATAATTACAACACATAACCCATTATTCGTGTAGCCTCTCATGATATCTCTGATTATATTTAGACACGTTAATTATTGTCTTTTAATCTCCGGGATCTCGCCCCATCCCGCCCCCTTTTTGTAATAGGCTAAAAGAATTCCATTTATTGGACTCTGCACAGTTCTGCCCGGGTGAACCTCTCCCAAGATCCCCGTTGGATCTTCGCATCAAGCCCCCGCGTTAACACATCCTGTGCAAAATATAACGCCCGAGATGCAGACCCCAATCCTTGTCGGTTCTTAACAGATATCGAATTTTTTTGTGCAAATAAAAAGAAAAAGATTAAATTCCCGGCCGAGTGGAATACCGTTGGGGGTTCTGTCAAGTTGTCGGCAGTTTCTGAAATTTGGGCTCTGTAGAAATCATTTTTCCGAGGAAAAATTCGACCTGATTGACCGAAAGATCTAAGGTACAGCGTCTCCTTACCGTATTGTGTGCACAAATTGTAAGAAGACAATAAAAAAATCAACGAACCGGTATATCAGGTTTGTTGAATTATCCTACGGATTGATAAAAGATTCGCGCATACCCCTCAAATCATCGAAATTCTCAAAAAAGACCTACACCCAACACCAGTTACTCACACTTCTTCTCCTGAAAGAGTACCTGTCTGAAGACTACCGGGATACCGTAGAACTCACTGAGATCATGGACTCCCTTCGAGAGAAAATCCAACTTGACGAAGTACCCCATTTCACCACGATCCAGAAATTCTGTCAGCGGATCCGATCCTCGACGTTCACCCGGTTACTCAACCGGCTCATGAAATTGTTCTATGACTGGGGCGAGAGAATTCCCTGTACCGCTATCGATTCTTCCGGTTTCACCAGCTCGTACGCCAGCCACTACTACTCCTGGAGAACCGGGAAAACGAGAAAACGGTTCCTGAAAACCTCGATCTCGGTTGATACTGATCAACAGATCATCACCGGTCTAAAGATCTCCCAGCACCCGGTCCATGATATTCTTCACGCTGAAACACTCCTGAAACAGTGCCACTGGGCCAGACATTCTGACCTCTATCTCATGGACAAAGGTTACGATTCTGAAGAGATCCACCGGCTGATCCGGGATACCCTCAACCCCTGCTCGCTCATCCCGGTTCGGGATAGTAAACGGAAACGTATCTCCGGGTATTACAGAAGAAGACTCTCCCTATCATTCGATCTGGAGAAATATCATCAGAGAAATAAAGTCGAAACGGTATTCTCCGTCCTGAAAAGAAAGTTCGGGGAATCCCTCAAGGCAAGAAAATGCCGGCTTCAGGTCAAGGAGATCAAAATCAAAGTGATCCTCTATAACCTCTCAAGATTCATGATCTCTTGTGCTGTCCTGATTATTGTTGAGGAATTCTACAGAGCCGAATTATCTGAAGTTGAAAAAGTTGAAATTAAAAAACAATTGAACTTGCTTATTGGGAAATTAAATACAATGGCACTGATCGTGGATATTTTCTCTTTGGTATATTGTTGAAATTTATTGTGGAGTGTAACACGATTGATCATCCTGAAAATAAAAATTACTTGACATATGCTGCTGATAAATCACTTGAAAAAATTGGGTGTAACTCTATCGATTTGAACGCTGAAATACCAAAAATAATCTTTGGCAATTACCTACCTCATGGAACATTACAAAATATATTTAGAAGTAACGCGGATGCAATCAGAATTCTCAAAAATGAATCCCCTGCAATTAAAAAAGCAATAATGTTCGCTTATTCGGAAATAGGAATAACAATACACCAACAATCCCACGCTGATAGAGATAAAGAACGCTTTCTTATTGGGGTTTTGTTGGGTTTTATTTCAGAGTATGGCACTGTAAATAGTCTCGATAATAAACAATGCTTAGCTGACATTGCGAATAGTGCATTTGATGGAATTATACTCAGAAAAATGGCAGAATCCAATACACCAGATGATATGCGGGTGCCCCAGCATATGAAAGAAGTTTTAGAGATAATTAATAAATATAAATTTAAACGTTGACTTCTTCCGGCTCTCGCGTAAAAGCCCTATCCACTCAAAAACCCTCACAAAAAAAGAAGAGATCCCCGGGAACCTATACCACCCTCGAAGTCGTAGACGCCTCGATCCCCCGCTCGGTAATAATAAACGGTAAAAGACGCTGGGGAGCGGCGGCATCCCGGATCTTGTGCACGGCAAGCGTCCGCTCGATCTCGCTCTGGTGTACCTCTGTTTTGAGTTCTATCACGAGATCTGCTGCACGCATGATCCGTGTCATCTCGACAGGAGAGTGGACATTGGTATAGACGATAAACATCAGGTTCGCACCACGTTTCCGCGTCTCGTCGCGTGCGAGCCGTAAAAATTTCAGTGCACTGTCGATCCCGTACCTGATAATAATGGTGGAGAGAGAGTCAACAACAATCCTTCCGCCGATCATCTGGGGGAGGTACATCTCAGGATGGAGCTCGGCTGCATCCAGCATGCCCGTCTCGACCTCCCCGTCATTCATCAGGTAGGTGCCCTCTTCACCTTCCACCTTCCAGAACTGCATCGCCGCAAGGTCAACACCGGCAAGCGGCGTCCCGTACACCATGATGATTGATCCTTCGGGAAACCCCCCGTCCAGAAGAAGGTTGAGACCCACGATGCCGGTAGATCGCTTCTTTGGCCTTCCGGTGTTCGGGATATCGGCGATCCGGCTTTTTGTATCCACGTTCGGATGCTCCGGCTAATATTATTTGCCGGGTAGTTAAAAAGTTTCCGGGAATTGAATCGTTTTGTCGCAGAATATTCCCACAATTCTGATTTATGACCTGATTCCACCGAATTTTTCCCGCAGGGTACGGCGCAGGAGTTTCCAGCCATGCACCCGGGGAAGCGAGTTCACGATGATAAGCCGGCGCGGGACCTTGTAGCCGGCAAGGTGGACCCGGCAGAACGATTCAAATTCTCCTTCGGTAAGCATGGTGCCAGCCTTGAGGACGACCGCAGCCACCGGGATTTCACCCCGGCGCTCGTCCGGGACGCCAAAGACCGCCACGTCCGCGACCGCCGGGTGCTGGACGACCACGTTCTCCACTTCGGTAGGATAGATCTTCCAGCCCGACATGATGATCATATCCTTTTTCCGGTCGGTGATGTAGAGGATGCCCTCTCCATCGATATACCCGATATCACCGGTCAAAAACCAGCCGTCATGCCGAAAGACTGCGGCGGTTGCCTCGGGCAGGTTCCAGTAACCTTGTGCAACTGATGGGCCGCGAAGGGCGATCTCCCCAGCCACTCCCGCGGGCATCTCTGTTTCCGGATCGTCAACATCCACGATCATGACCTCCGTGTACCCGACAGCAACCCCCACGCTCTGATAGTGGCGGGTGAGATTGGGATACTCAGGAATCGTTGTCGTGCCAGACCCGATCACGATCGTTTCCGAAAGCCCGTACGAGTTCGCGACCGGGATATGGTAGCGCTTGTCAAACGCCTCCCAGACTGCGGGCAGCAGCTGGCCCCCGCCCGAGATGATGAGCCGGGCGGTGCGGAGCCGGTCTTCGGTACCCGGGGCGCTGTGGACAAGCGTATGGATGACCGGCGGCATGCCGGCAAGGACGGTTACATGGTATTTCTCCACAAGGGCAAGGTAATGCTCCGGATCGAAACGCTCCATCATCACGAATGTCCCGCCGGCCCGCAGCATGGCGAATCCCCACGATAACCCGACGTGGCCCATCGGGTAGATCCCAAGGTACACATCGTCCGGCCTGAGCCGGAGGGCTTCACGTTCCGCGTCAAGCGCCGTCATCCAGTTGCCGTGGGTGAGCATGGCGCCTTTTGGCGTGCCGGTCGTGCCGGCCGTGTACTGGAGGTGGCAGAGATCGTCCATCGCGCAGTTGGCCGCCCGCATGGATGCAGGCGCCGGGGGAAACGATTCCCACGCGACAACACCGGTACCGGCTCCCCCCACACAGATGATATGGGCAAGGCTTGGGGCTTTTTTCTGTACTTCCGCGACAACACCCACACCCCGCACATCCGTGATGATCGCACAGGCGCCGGCATCGCAGACCGCCTGCAGCAGTTCCTCTCCCTTGTATACGATGTTTGTCGGAACCGCCACGGCACCGATCCGCCAGATCGCAAAGTAGCTGATCAGGTACTCGGGAGAACTGTCAAGATAGATGCAGACACGGTCGCCTTTTTTTATGCCAAGACTGCACAGGCCGTTCCCGACGCGGTTCATCTCCTCCCGGAGCTTCAGGTAACTGTAGGTCTCGTTCCGCGATGGGCAAACGAGCGCTGCTTTGGCCTCGGGTACACTTTTTGCGTCAAGAAGCGTGGTAACGTTGGACATGGTCGCCCAGCCGATCTGGTGATACAAATTGGACGTTGATGTATATACGTGTTCATTTTATGGATCCGGTCATGGATGAATAAACAACAATCATTATTCCCGACCACAATTTTGTAATAAATGTGTACCAAAAGTACGCATAAGGGAACAGTGCGGACATGGCAGATATTCGTAATTTTATCGGGTTTGCGCAGAATGAGACCCTGATCAAGGAGTATGATGGCTTCCGGCTATATTTCCCGGTGAAGGCAAAGGTCAGCCTTGCCGTAACCAGCAAACGGCTTATCGCCTACTCCTCGGTCAGAAGTTTCTTTGATGTAAAAACAGAATCCCTTTACCAGCAGGTCAGCCTCGCTGACATCAAAGGTGTCGGTGTCGTACATTCAATGAGGTCCCGTATCGGTCTCATCGCGTTTGGAATTGTCATCCTGCTTATGGGGATTCTGACTACGGTTATCGGTTTGACCGGGAACATGCTGATTGAGTTGGGCGGGATCATGTGCAGTATTCTCGGTGTTATCCTGATCCTTCCGGGTATTTTCTGGAAAAAGCACCTGTTCCGTTTTGAGGTCTGGGGAACTGCATGGATTCTCTCGATTGGCGAATTCGAAAATGTCATGCCGGTGACCACCGGTGGCCCTGACCTGCTCAAGGTTGTCGAGGAGCTCGGTGCCCTCCTCATCGAGATCCAAGATGGGACACTGTATTCCGGGCAGTGACCCGGCCCGCCATGGCCACACCGGCACCTGTACCGGTTATCCTGCCAATAGAGGAGGGACATGTCCCGTGCCCGGGAGCCGGGCCCAAGGAACAACAAGTTTTTTCTGTATCCTGACCTGTATGATAGCTGATATCTATGGCTGATGAAACGCATCAGGAACAACCACCCCGCCAGCACCACGAACGGGGATCCTATCCCCGTCACATGCGGGACCACCACAACCGGGCGCCCCGTCCGGCAGCGGAGCAGCGGCCACAGGAGCCGGCCGGCGAAAATCTGGATGCGGCAGAGGATGAAGAAGAACATGCGGAGTCCCAGCACCGGTCGCACGGGGGCCACCGCGGCGGCAGGCCGACGAAGAAAGTATATGAAGAATTTTTAAACGATCCGTACTGCGAATAAGGGATCTCACGAAATTCAAGGGGATTTAGAGAAAGAAATTTTTCGGTACCCGAGATCCCGCAGGATTATTTCCCGTAAAACCCGACTATACCCCTCACGGAAAATTCCTGATAACCTTTTCCCGGATCGCTTCCTTGGGGTACGCCCCGATCACCCGGTCCACCATCTTCCCGTGCGAGAAAAAGACAATATTTGGGATCGCTGATATATTGAGCTGCATCGCCAGCTGCTGGTTCTCGTCCGTATTGCATTTCCCGAATGTTACCTTTCCCGCAAACTCCTGCGCGAGTTCCTCGATGACGGGACCGACCCTCCGGCACGGTCCGCACCATTCAGCCCAGAAATCGATTACAAGGGCCGGATGCTTCCGGAGCAGGTCGTTGATGTGCAGCTGATCGATGGGGATCACACCGGTTGCAACGCTCTTGTGCTCCATCTTCTCTTTTAATGCAGCCATCCGCTTTTCGCGGATCTCGTTGAGCTCGTTATCGTCCATATCTGTGAATAGGGCAGACTTGCTAATTGAATCTAGCGAACGGGGCTAATCCCCCGACTGTCAAGTGAGTAAAGTATATCAGCGCCTGCCGTCTATATTATACCCCTGATTATAGGAAGCGAGGTAGGGTAGTCAGGATATCCCGACGGGCTCATAACCCGTAGATCGATGGTTCAAATCCATCCCTCGCTACTTCTTTTTCTATCACCTGAAACGCCAAGGTCCAAGAATGATCAGGTAGATCCAGGTCCGCCGTCATGCTGTCACATTGGTGATGCCGGTCCTTTCCGTGCAACCGTCACGATAAAATTCCGGTTTTTGTATACGACATCCACATCGGAAAAACCGGCCTCGTGCAGCCACGAAAGCTGTACCGAAAGTTTCTCGTTCCTGTCCAGCGTGTCCCGGCGCCTGCGGATCTCCGCAGACTCCGGTGTGTCCAGCGGCCCGCTTTGTAAAAAATCATCCCAGTACTCCCGGTACTTCCCGGTGAAGTACGGCGTCTCACCGTCGGCCTGGTCGGCGTTGACAAACACTCCGCCCGGTGCGAGCACGGAAAAGATCCTCCCGAAAAGCCGGTGTTTGTCATCAGAATCGAGATGGTGGATGGAAAGGGCGGAGCAGATGAGATCGTAAGGTCCCCCGAGATCCACCCGGGAATAATCCCCGGTCCGGAAAACAACATTTTTAGAACCGGAGAACCGTTCCCGGGCAACAGCAAGCATCTTCTCCGAAATATCCAGCAAGGTGATCGTCCCGGCAGGATATTTTCGGAGAAGCAGGGCGCTCAAAAGCCCGGTCCCTGCACCAACATCGAGGATCGCAGGTGATGCGGACGGACTTTCGGCAGCCCAGACCGCAGCGCCGTAAAACTGCCGCATGTCTGGGATAACATACTCACGCTGGGCATCGTATCCTGTTGCAACAGCATCGAAGGCTTTTTTGATATGCTCCATTATTCCTGCACTTCCCAAAAACGCTCCCGAAAAACCCCATGGGCTCACCGGGTTACCGGATTCCGGATTTCTTACACCGAGTTTGTCCGTATGGGCACAAAAAGTACCTCTCTGCGACACGCAAATCATGTGTTAAAAAAAGGAAAATCCGTTATGTGGACTCTGCTTCGAACGACCCGAGTTTTGACTGGAACGTCCCGTCAACGAAATCCACCTGCCGGGGGTTCGCGGTCTCGCCCTCGATCAGCACCGGGTAACAACCGGTAAGACACCCGGTGCAGAGATCCTCGCGGTCAAACCCGGTCGCTTTTATGAGGGCATCGAGCGAGATGTGGTGGAGCGAGGTCGCCGTAATGCAGCGCCGGACCTCGTCTTCCGCCTTATTGCTTGCGATCAGCTCCTTTCTGGTCGGCATATCGACACCAAGATAACAGGGCGCCTTGATCGCCGGCGACCCGATCCGCATGTGCACCTCGCGAGCGCCTGCATCCCGCATCATCTCGATGATCCTCTTTGAAGTCGTGCCCCGCACAATGCTGTCATCAACGAGGACGACCGCCTTGTCCTTGAGGTGCGCCGGGATCGGGTTGAGCTTGATCCGGACAGCCCGCTCCCGCTCCCGCTGAGTCGGCATAATAAAGGTCCGTCCCATGTACCGGTTCTTCATGAGGCTCTCCACGAACGGTATCCGGGACCGTTCCGCGTACCCGATCGCATAGGCAGTTCCGGAGTCCGGCACCGAGCAGACCGAATCCGCGTTTACCGGCGCCTCCTCGTGAAGTTTCTGGCCGATCGCCCGCCGGACATCGTAGACAAGCACACCGTCCATCACGGCATCAGCCCGTGCAAAATAGATGTACTCGAAGATACAGTGGGCACGCTTACCCGCGACCGCGATCTGCGTGCACCGGACTCCCTCGCTGTCCATCCGGATCAGCTCGCCGGGTTTTATATCGCGGAGGAACTTCCCGCCCAGCGCATCGATCGCCACGCTCTCAGACGCCACGATGTATCCCTTCTCGATTTTCCCAAGGCAGAACGGCTTGATGCCGAGGGGATCGCGGAACGCGTAGATGACGCCATCGATCATGATCACGACCGAGTACGAGCCCTGCATCCGCTTCATGCAGAGATGCACCGCGTCCTCCACGCAGCCCGAAGTGCTGATCTCATCGATTAAAATTTTTGCGATGATCTCCGTATCGGTCGTGGTCGTAAAGATCTGGCCCGCCTGCTCGTACTCCCGCCGGAGTTCGCAGGTGTTGACCAGGTTCCCGTTGTGGGCGACCGAGATGAAATGATCCTGAAACTGAAAGTTTAGGGGCTGGATATTCTCCGGCAGGTTTGAACCAGTAGTCGGGTACCGCACATGGCCGATACCGATCATGCCTTTAAGATCTTTTAAAATAGAAAGGGAAAACACATCGGCGACAAGCCCCTGCCCCTTGAACTTACAGAGACTTGTCCCGTCAAATGTGGATATTCCGGCGCTCTCCTGGCCACGATGCTGGAGCGCATACATGGCATAGTAAAGCTGGATGGAAACACCGCCAGCATCGACGATGCCAACGATACCACACATGGTACTGCTCTAATGCGTCGGAGTTTTTGGTCTCTTGCTGTGCCACTTGTAGTTTTGCATCTTGGTGCTTCTGCCAAACCCGCAGGAAGAGCAGACTTTCTTCTGGGCGTGGAACGAGATCTTGCCACAGCGCCGGCAGGCGATGTGGGTCATCTTGTTCATCTTACCCATTGACGGTGTGCCTTTTGTCATGATATTTCACCTTACGATTCCAGCGATGGCGAGATATAGATCACGTTATCTCCACGGACGATAAGCGTGCCTACCTTTACAACCTGCCCGTTCTCCGTTTCCTCAGCCTTGTCAAGGACGAGGTTCATGTGAACATCGTAACCCTGAAGAACTCCCCGGATCTCTCTCCCGCCTTTGAGGGAGACGATAACGGGCTGGCGGTTCAGCACCAGATCTAAAATATCCAACGGTCTCTTGGTCATACTCATACCCTGTATTACCATCGCTCTGGAGTAATATATGTGCGTGAGCACTCTACTTAAACATAGCGTAGATCTGCAAGGGACAAGAAGGTTTCTGCCACCCTCGAAAAAGAGGCCCGGCACCGGAAATCCCTGATGGGTTTTATGGCGAACCGGCACACCGGTTCCGGGCCGGGAAAAATTATTAGCCCTTGCCCGGGAGAATGTAGGAACAGGACAATGAAAAAAATTATCGTAAAAAAACGGCATTCCATCCGTAAAAGCCAGGCAGAAGACCTGCTGGACCGGCTCACGCTCCAGATCGGGCCGTCTGCCGCGCTCTTCCATGCCGATATGATCGAGATCCTGGAGACGAACGCGGCAGTCGCGCTCTACTTGGTGAATAAAAAACCGCTGCTGATGGACACCGGCGACTGGGTCTTTCCCACGCTCAAAGGGGCGGTCCAGATTCCATTCCCAGAGAGAATGGTCACGGTCGATGCCGGCGCAATCCCGTACGTGGTGAATGGCGCAGATGTGATGCGGCCGGGGATCGTCGCGGTCAGCGATGATATCGTGGCAGGGGCCCCGGTCCAGATCGTTGACGAACGGCACAAAAAGCCGCTGGCGATAGGCGTAGCGCTCGTGGACGGCCCGGCAATCCGGGCGAGCGCACAGGGAAAGATGTGCAAAAATTTCCATCATGTCGGCGATGAACTCTGGAACCTTGAACTGTAACATTTTTGAAATGCCAGAAAAAGAGGGAAAATCAGGCCATTTCTGCTTTTTACATCGATACTATTAAATAATTTTCTTCGTACAGTTTTTTTATGGTTAAGATCATAGATACACTTTTAGGAAAAAATGCCACCAGTTCCGATGATGATTACATGGATCTGGACCTCAGCTCTTACGAGGAACACGGCAGCGGTTCTCCTGCGCTCCTGGTAAAAATTGCAACGATTGCGGATCTCAAGGACACCCCCCGGGTCAAGGATGAGGTTTATAACGGGAATATTGTGATCGTCGATATCTCGCGCCTGAAAATGGACAAGATCTCCTACGAGCGTGTCTTAAAGGACTTAAAGGAAGTCGCAAAGGATGTGAATGGGGATATCATCGGCCTCGGTGACCAGCGGTATGTCGTCCTGACGCCGATGTCCGTGAAGATCTCGCGCGACAAGATCGGCGGGGCATAATCCTTTGCGCACGATCGTCCCGGGGCCGTGTCCATACTGCAATACCGAAATAGAATATCTCTACCAGACGGAGAACATTCCCTATTTTTCTGATATTCTTATTATCTCTGCGATGTGCCCGTCATGCGGGTACCGGTACGTTGATACCCAGCTCTTAAAAGATGCCGGGCCGGTGCGGTACGAGATGCCGGTCACGACAAAAGAAGACCTCAATGTGCGCGTGGTGCGGAGCATGACCGGTATCCTTGAGGTCCCGGAGCTCGGAGTCCGTATCGACCCGGGCCCGGCCTGCGAAGGATTTGTGACAAACGTGGAAGGCGTGCTCGACCGGATCGCACAGGCCATTAAGATCGCAGTAAAAGACGGGGACGGGACCGAGAAAGAGAACGGTCGCGTGCTCCTTGAGAAGATTGAATCCATAAAATCCGGCGGGCTGCCGGTAACAATGATCATCCAGGACCCGATGGGAAACAGCGTGCTTGTCTCGGATAAGGCAGAGAAAAAAGCATTCGTGGCCGATGACCCGGATGCGTGCGGGGACTAACAGCCCCGTATTTTTTTTAAAGAACGTTGAAGTTCACTTTGTCATTTTATGTATTTTCCTTCGGTCAACAACGGTGAACCGATTTTCCCACATGCGGTTACAGGCCTGTTAATCCGTCCCCCTTAGGGAGCTATCGCTAACGCATCAACAACCGGCTGAAATAACCCTTATAAACCAAAAGCCCTATTAAAGAATATCGGGAACGGACAGGGCGATGCATGGGATGAATATTCATACCGTGCGATAGGTCAATTAAAAAAACACTCACGAGCCCTGCCAATCGTCTTCAGGCTCCCCTATCTGGTATGAGATGAAAATCCCATGAAGAGGCACTTTTGGATCTCCCTCGTTGTGCTTGCTGTCATCGCGGTCATTGCCGTCATCATCGCCGCTTATGCCCCTGCATGGCAGCCCACGCAGGCACAGGCTACCGGTCCGGCTGAACCGGCAGCGGGAGTATCCAATGAGACCCCGCTTCTTTTTCTGGGCAATCAGAATCTGGCTCCGATTGTCTACCTGGATGGAACTACTCCGTCAGGAGTTGATATTGACATAGTGCATGCGCTCGCACAACATATGCCACAACCAATTGAAATCCGGGTCATGAACTGGACTGAGGCACAGACGCTTGTTGCCAATGGCGATGCAGATGCCCTGATCCAGATAAACCCGACTGAAGAGCGTGAAAAAATATATGATTTTTCAGATCCGTTACTTGAATCGCATTTTTCCATTTTTACCCGTACAGATCAAACAGGCATATCAGGACTCTCAAGTCTTCGCGGGTTACGGGTGGGAGTCGAATCGGGGGGCCTGCCCCAGCAGCTATTAGAGCCGGACCCTCAGGTACAATTAACAATTATTTCCGATTTTACTGAAGCGTTCAAACAGCTGCATGAAGGGTCTCTTGATGCTGTTGTGGTGGACTACAGGGTGGGATCTTATGTTCTTGCTGAAAATAATATACCAAACATCAAGGTATCCGGTGAACCTATCGATTCCACCAACTCTTCATTTGCAGTAAAAAAAGGAAATACAATACTACTCAATGAAATCAATGATGCACTGCAAATTATAAAATCGGACGGCACTTACCAGAAAATTATCGACAAATGGCAACCCACAGAATCTGTTTTTGAAACCCAGCAGCAGATTACAGACAGGAATTACCCTATAATTATATTCATTTTACTCTTATTGTTCCTGATTGCAGTTATCTGGATGTTGACCATAAAAAAAGAATTGTCCAAAAGAAAAGCTGCTGAAGAAGATCTCAGGAAACTTTACGCCGAACTGGAACAACGGGTTATTGAACGGACTTCGGATCTCAAACTGGCGCAGGAAGCGTTGTATCAGGTAAATAAAAAACTCAATATCCTCTCTTCCATCACCCGCCATGATATCAGGAACCAGCTCTCGGCACTCAAATCCTATCTTGCATTATCAAAAGAGACCCTGAATGATACCTCAAGGATTGCTGGCTATATCCAGAAAGAGGAGACTATTTCAGATACCATCGAGCGGCAGATCAATTTCACCGGGACCTACCAGGATATGGGGGTCACCGCGCCTGCATGGCAGAATGTCCAGGAAGGAGTCCTGCGGGCGGTCGCCGCACTCCCTATGCGGGATGTGAAGGCAGAGGTCGATTGTACCGATCTTGAGGTCTATGCAGACCCGCTGTTCGAGAAGGTCTCGTACAACCTGATCGACAATGCCCTCAGGTATGGTGGGGACCGGCTGACAAAGATCCATATCACGTCGCAGGAGACCGATGCCGGGCTGGTCTTATACTATGAAAACGACGGGGCCGGGATCAGCCCCGGGGACAAAAAGCACCTCTTCGAGCAGGGCTTTGGGAAGAATACTGGCCTTGGGTTATTCCTCTCCCGTGAGATCCTGTCCATAACTGGAATTACCATCATCGAGAACGGTGAAACCGGTAAGGGGGCACGGTTCGAAATTACGGTGCCGAAGGGGGCATACCGATTCACCGGCAGCAAATGAACTTTTTAAAATTACTCCATCAAAAAACACATTTAACACGATGTAATATTTAAGAAAAAAGATATGTGATACGTTAATACGTGTTTTCAGACGTTATTACAAAAAGACAACGTTTAAAGGCATTTACTTTGTGTTTCTTTTAAAAAACGAATCACGACTGGAAAAAAATCCCGATCTCAGGTAACCTGCACATCCCCAAGCCACGCGCCGGGGTTCTCGATAACTTCCCCGACAACCCGGGCGCCTTCGACGAGTTTTATCACCGCGTCAACAGATTCGGGCGGCACGACATAGGCATACCCCATCCCCATGTTGAACGTCCGGTACATCTCGATTGGCGAGATCTTACCGATCTCCTGTATCCACCGGAAGATTTCCGGGGGAGTAAGCGGGTTGTCGAACCGGAACCCGAACTTGCTGAGCCTCAGGAAGTTAAAGAGGCCACCACCCGTAATGTGGCACATCCCGTGCACTGTGCAGGTGTCAGCGACATGCAGGCTCTCGTGG
>JACTVF010000375.1 GCA_019695435.1 Methanoregulaceae archaeon
TCAATCCCAGTGGCCTTGCGATCGACAGTTGGGGCACCTTGAGAATTCTAACTCCTGGCGGACTGCATGATTTCGCGGATCAACTCACGGTAACGATTGACCCGGCATTCCTTGGGCCGAGCGGGACGGCGATCAACGGATTTGACGCGGAACAACTTCAAGCGGACCTCGCGGCCCTGTAGGAAAATATGAGATTTATAGATTTGTCAGGGCAAGTATACAGTGATTATCGAAGTCAAACGCGCATTTAGCGCCCCGGACAATTCACAGTACCGCGCTACCACTACCGGGACGATCTCGATTGATGGCGCACAGGTCTGCTTTTCGCTTGAGCCGACAGCCTTGATGATTCCGACTGGAACGTATCCCGTGAAGATGCTGTGGAGTCCGCGATTCGAGCGCAACACCCCGCACCTTGACGTGCCGGGACGGACTGAGATCGAAATGCACGGCGGGAATGTGGCGACCGATTCCGACGGCTGCATTCTGTGTGCGGAGAAGCGAATCAGCGACTATGAGATTTACGAGAGCGCCCCGGCGACTGATGTCATCGAAGCGCAGTTATCAGCCGCTGAAGCGAACAACGAAATTAACACTGTGACAATCTCCTGACGCCAGCCTGACACTCTGGCACGCGCCTCGAACCACCAACCCCGAGCGGGGCTGAGCTACCCCCAGCCAGTCCCGTTCATTCTGTCTTAAATAAGACCACGAAATACTTCTTGACACCTTTTTCTACTTGGGTGTATAACGGTGTCGCTATGAAAACAGAGTCCGTAAAAATAGATTCTTCGCTAGTCAAAGAATGCCGGAAACTCGCGGCTGTTCAAGGTCGCACGCTTTCCGGCTTAATGAGAATCCTCTTGCGGCTGGGCCTTGAGAAATGGAATCGAGAGCAGGGACCACAATGAGAGGCTACTTCAACACCTACCAGCGGCGCAGCGACCTGTACGCGCTCGTGGGATTCGTGCTGTGCCTGGTGGACGCGGTTTTGATTTGGGTTTGGTTTACACGCTAAATGGAGGATTCTATGGCAACCCGCAATCAAGGAGGAACTACATGGCTATAATGGCAAAAAGTAACAAGACAGACTTCACGCCCGCGCCCGAGGGACTTCATCCCGCCGTGTGTGTGGATGTAATCGACCTCGGCATGGTCACGACTCAGTGGGGCGAATCGCACCAAATTAAGATTCGTTGGCAGCTTGAGGACGACGATCCGAAGACGCGCCGACCTTACCTCGTTCAGCGGCAGTTTCGGAATTCGCTCCACGAGAAATCTTCGCTTCGGCCGCTTCTTGAATCGTGGCGCGGAAAGAAATTCACCGAGGAAGAATTGAAGGGCTTCGACCTTGAACGACTTCTCGGCGCGAATTGCCAACTGCAAATCATTCACAGGATCACCGGGGAAGGTGGCACGTTTGCCAATGTCCAAGCGATAGTAGCTTGTGGCAAACGACAGACGAAACTTGTTGCGCGGGATTACGTGAGAGAAAAAGACCGGATCAAAAATGCTAACGCAATTTCAGAATCAGAGGAAATAGACGACTCTGTGCCCTTCTGATGAAAACCTGCAAACAATGCGGCAAGACACTTTCGTTCTCTGAGTTCTACAAGAACCCGGCAATGAAGGATGGGTATTGGGCAAAATGTAAATCCTGTATCCGCGAATATGGCCGCACTAGGGTTTCGTATTATCGCGGATACAGGAAAGCAAATCGTGCCAAAGTGCGGGCCAATGTCTACAACTATCGGCGCAAAAACCCATCAGTTATGCTTGAAGCCGTCGCATGTTATCGGTCGAAAAATCAGGAAAAGATTCGAGCGCAAAACGCGATCAATTGCCAAATAAGATCAGGGAAAGTAAAGCGGTTGCCATGCGAAAAGTGTGGCAATCCGCGAAGCCATGCGCACCACGATGATTACAACAAACCATTGGAAGTTAGATGGCTGTGCGCAATTCACCATAAGGAACAACACGCAATGAAAGGAGCAGCATAAATGGCTACAACCAAGGAAGCACGTCGCCAAACTCGCGCGGGCCGGTTCTACGAAGTAGAAGGGATCGGCTCGCTCCCCTCAGTTACAACTGTGCTGTCAGTCATAGCAAAACCGGCGTTACTCAACTGGATGGCGAAGGTCGAGCGCGAAATGGTGCTCGACGTTTCTGCCGATTTGTATGAGGCCGTTCACGGCACGCCGAAGATGTCTCGAACCGCGTGGTACACCACGATGGAAACGCGGCTCGGGAAAGCCAAGGCCGGGGCGCGCGAACTCGCCAAGGCCGGGGAGATTGGCTCGCACGCGCACCAAATGATCGAGTGGGATCTGCATCAGCGTATGGGCCATGAGCCAGGGCCTAAGCCGGTCATCGTGGATAAGGCGCTTTGGGCTTTTATGGCTTTTGAGGATTGGGCAAAATCGGTAAACCTCAAGCCGCTATTGATCGAGGAAGTGGTTTACAGCGAGGCTTACGGCTACGCGGGAACAATGGACCTGTATGCCGAGCTTGACCATGATGGCAAACGCATGCGGGCGCTGATCGACTTCAAGACAGGCAAGGCGGTGTACTCGGAAGCGTATCTTCAAAATGCGGCCTATTCCCAAGCGCTGCGCGAGATGGGACACGGCGATCCTGAGATCGGCATTATTGTGCGTCTTCCCAAAGTGGACACGGACCCGGAGTTTGATCCGGTGCCGTGCCCGCCGGAGAAGAATTCTCTGCCTGTGTTCCTTCACTTTTTGGCTGGCTGGAAGTGGGCCCAAGAGATGGAGGCTGAGTACCAAGCCAAACAAGAGTCTTCTAAGGTCCAACCGAAGCAGGACGGCTCCCCCAAGCAACCGCCTGTTTCCGAGCCTACCCCACAATCGCCTTCGGCTGCGGCATCCACTCCGACGCCGAAGGCGGTTCCTCAATCAAACGGGGCGGGGGCGCCCGTTAGCGCCAGCAAGACAGACGAGGCAGAGACGGCCTCGGAGTCATCCGGGCAAAAAGAATCGCTCCAACAGCCTGCAAATGGCAATTCCGGCCTTACGAAGGCTGCTATACCGCCACCGCCGCTACCAGCCGGCGAAGGTCCGGTACTGAGCGTCGAGTTTGGCGAATCCAA
>JACTVF010000024.1 GCA_019695435.1 Methanoregulaceae archaeon
GACATCCGCTCTGCCGTCCCATGCCTCGGCATAGGTTGGACTGAGGGTAATAGCCTGATCGTATGCCTGCAGGGCTTCCGTGTAATTTCCCTCATCTGTTAAGGTACGCCCGAGTGTGTACCACCCTGCGGCATCGGTCGGAGCCGCAGCTGCAGCTGGCGGGAGGGCGAAGACGCCCAGAATAATCAGGAGCACCAGCATGACAATGGTTCTGGATCTCATATTACGGAATATATGGAGCATGGTTCCCTCATAAGAATTGCCACATCCCCTCCCGGAGGAGGCCTTATTTCCTGAGTACAAGGATGTGACGTGTGAGACTCTTGTGCACCCTCTGGGTGTGGTGCTGGAGCATGGTCATGTGCTGTTCAGCAATACCGGAGATATCCCGGTGCGTGACCACGACTGCACGGCGGCCGTTCTTCAGGACCCGGTTGATCTCATCGAGAGCATCGTGATACAGGTGCTCCATGGTGTCAGCTTTTTTTATACAGACAGACTGGCCGTAGGGAAAATCGGTCACGACCGCGTCCACAGCCTGATTGTGCATGGGGAGCCGTGTGGTCTCGGCAAGGAGGAGGACACTCTGCCGCACATTTGCGTTACTCCCTTGGATCATCATGGGATCGAAGTCGCTTCCTACTGCATGGATCCCAAGCATCTCCGCTTCGATCAGGATCCCGCCTGTCCCGCAGAACGGGTCCAGCAGGGTTGCTCCGGCACCACAGAGGGAGAGATTGACGAGCGTCCGTGCCATACGGGGCATCATAACTCCGGGATGGAAGAACTCGCGCCGGCCCGGATTACGGTGGTCATATGCTCCCCTATCGATCCGGTACAGTACTTTCCCGAAATAACACCGGTCTCGTGAAAGGATCGCCCGGTACTCCTCGACCGGGTTGATGAGCTGGACCGGCCCGGTGATCATAGTACCGATCAACCGTTCAAATTCCCGCTGGGAGCAGGGGTTTTTCTCCTGACAGTTATCGTGTATCAGTTTTATCCTGCCGGAGAACGGCTGGCCGGTGGTTATGGCGAGATCGGAAAGCAGGTACCGGAATGAGGTGATGTCAGGTGCGCATTCACCGAGGTACTCAAGTACGACGTGGGTCATTGCAAGCCGCCGGGCTTCCTGCGGTACCGGGCATTCGGCCACGGCGATCTGCGGCCTCATATCAAGCACCGATGCAACGCATTCGATCTCGGCGCAGGGGAGGGTCGGGTTCTCCCCAGAGAGCTCAAAAAGGAGCTTCATCATTGTACGTATGGGGTGCCTGCCCACAAATACCTGCGTGAACTGTCGGGGAAAAATTATACGTTACACGAGGTCTGACCATGAAAAAATCAGGTGATTGAAAAACGTCAGTCCCCAAATTAATTATGAGAAAAGCAAATACGCAATCAATCGAAGTCAAAAAAATCAAAAGCATGAGAAGTCCGTTCCTGGGGCCATGCCCCCGTCGCTAGGGCTCCCCTCAATTGCGATAGTGCTGTATTACCTGTTCTGGTGCCATAGCGATGCGCCATGTCCCCCTCGGGGGACTGGTGGCGCAAGAGGGGGGCAATAATGACACCGAAAATGGTTTTCTGCAGACCAAAAATATACGTTTGTTGCCGCACTGGGGCTGATTATTGAAAATCACCAAAAATTATTTCTTTCCTTTTTTCTTTCCCATGATCCCCGAGAAGATTCCGCCTGCTTTGCTGTCATGGCCTTCGAGTTCAGCGAGTTTCTGGTAGAGTTCTTTTACCTCGCCGGATATTCCCTTGGGGGTGACGATCTTCACCCGGACAAGAAGATCCCCGGGTTTTCCGCGCCGCTTTACACCCTCACCGGCAATCCGGAGCGCAGTATTGTACTGGATACCGGCCGGGATCTTCAGGTCGATGTGGCGTTTATCGATGGTCTCGATCTCAACCGTCGTCCCAAGCACGGCAAGGGCAGGGGTAATCTCGACCGTGGTCTCGAGGTTGTCGCCCATGCGCTCAAAGCGTTTGTTCGGGAGGACATATATCTCGATGAAGAGATCCCCGTTCGGCGCACCGTAATCCCCGGCCTCTCCATAGCCCTCCATGCGCAGACGCATACCGCTGTCCACACCGGCGGGGATATGGACCGAAACCTTCCGCTTGACCCGGGTGTGCCCGGTACCATGGCAGTCGTGGCACTGTTTCTCCGGGATCTTGCCCCGGCCGCCGCACATGGTGCAGGGAGTCATCCGGACGAACTGGCCGAATACCGACTGTGCGGTCTGGCGCATCTGCCCGGTGCCGCCGCAGCGCGGGCAGACATTGTTCTTTTTGGTCTCGCTGCCCGACCCGGCGCATGCGGGACAGGCCTCGCTATGCAGGACATCGATCTCCTTGTCGGTGCCTGCCACTGCCTCTTCAAGCGTGATCTGCATCCGCATCAGGAGGTCGGCACCGGGCTGCGGGCCTGACCTGCGCTGGTTCCCGCCAAAGAAATCAAAGATATCCCCGAAACCGGAGAAATCCGACGAGAACCCGCCGCTCCCGTAGCTCCCAGCTCCGGTATAGGATCCTTTCGAGGCATTGGTGAACGTCTCGTGGCCCATGTTGTCGTACTGCGCCCGTTTCTGGGCGTCGGAGAGCACACTGTACGCCTCGTTGATCGACTTGAACTTCTCTTCGGCTCCCGGATCCTTGCAGACATCCGGATGGTATTTCCGGGCGAGGTTGCGGTACGCTTTCTGGATCTCCTTCTCATCGGCACTCCTCGGTACTCCGAGGATGTCATAGTAGTCGCCCGAGCCCATGGATGTTCACTCGTCTTTGACTTTGTAATCCGCATTGACCACGTTATCGTCCTGTTTCTTTTCCGGTTCGGCGGACGTTGGGCCGGCACCGGCTCCTTCACTGCCCCCGGACTGCGGGGCCTGCTGCTTTGCAGCATTCTCTGCCTGCATCTTCTGGTAGATCTTCGTGGTCGCTGCGTAGACTGCCTCGGTTAGGGTCTCCATGGCCTTCTTGATCTCGTCCGGGTTATCTCCGGAAAGGGCAGTCTTTACTGCGGCAGCGCCTTCTTCAACTTTCTGCTTGTCTGCCGCATCGAGTTTGTCACCGCTCTCCTTGAGCATCTTTTCTGCAGTGAAGACTGCCGTATCTGCCTGGTTGCGGACCTCGATCTCTTCCCGTTTTTTCTTGTCGTCGGCCTCGAACTGCTTCGCGGCGTTCATCATCTTCTTGATATCTTCGTCCGAGAGTTTCTTGTCTCCTTTAATGGAGATTGCCTGCTCGTTACCGGTACCGAGATCCTTTGCCGAGACATGGATGATGCCGTTTGAATCAATATCGAACGTGACCTCGATCTGCGGGATACCCCGGGGAGCCGGCGGGATGCCGGTCAGCTGGAACTTGCCCAGCGTGAAGTTATCCTTGGCGAGGGCGCGTTCACCCTGAACTACATGGATTTCGACACTGGTCTGGCCATCGGCGGCGGTCGAGAAGATCTGGCTTTTCCGGGTGGGGATCGTAGTGTTGCGTTCGATAAGCTTTGTTGCAATACCGCCCAGTGTCTCGATCCCGAGCGTAAGCGGCGTCACGTCAAGGAGTACGATGTCCTTGGTCTCACCGGTCAGCACCGCACCCTGGATGCCGGCGCCAAGCGCCACGCATTCATCGGGGTTGATGCCCTTGTCGGGCTCTTTACCCAGCAGTTTTTTAACCGTCTCCTGCACGAGTGGGATACGGGTCGATCCGCCGACAAGGAGCACGTGGTCGATGTGCTTTGCGGTCAGCTTTGCATCGCTTAATGCCTGGTTGACCGGCCCGACCGTGGATTCCACGAGATCGCCGATCAGCTGCTCGAGTTTTGAACGGGAGAGATCGATGTTCAGGAACTTGGGGCCGGTCGAATCGGTAGTGATATAGGGCAGGTTGATGTTTGTCAACTGGCGCTGGGAGAGCTCTATCTTTGCGTTCTCTGATGCATCGCGCAGACGCTGCATGGCATACATGTCGTTTTTAAGGTCGATACCCTCTTTCTTTCTGAATTCGTCAACCAGATAGTCTGTGACGAGCTTGTCAAAATCGTCACCACCGAGATGGTTGTTGCCCGCAGTGGATTTGACCTCGAATACGCCGTCACCAAGCGTGAGGATGGATACATCGAACGTGCCGCCGCCAAGGTCGTAGACAAGGACCGTGACATCCTGCTCCTTGTCGATACCGTACGCGAGTGCACTTGCCGTCGGCTCGTTGATGATACGCAGGACCTCGAGGCCGGCGATCTTCCCGGCATCCTTTGTGGCCTGCCGCTGGGCATCGTTGAAGTAGGCCGGGACTGTGATGACGGCCTTTGAGATTTTCTCACCAAGATAGGCCTCCGCGTCAACCTTCATCTTCTGGAGGATCATCGCGGAAATCTCCTGCGGCGTATAGTCCTTATCGCCAATCTTTACTTTCTCAGATGTCCCCATCTTCCGCTTGATGGACTGGATCGTACGCTGGGGGTTGGTGACCGCCTGGCGTTTTGCAAGGCTACCTACCAGGCGTTCGCCCTCTTTTGTAAATGCGACAACGGATGGGGTTGTTCGTGCTCCTTCACTGTTGGGGATGACAATGGGTTTGCCCGCTTCCATGATCGACATGCAGGAGAAGGTGGTCCCAAGGTCGATACCCAGTATTTTCTCATTTGCCATAATGGTTAGTCCTCCTTTATCATCTGTTCATTCTTCTGATTTTTCAACGGTTTCTTCATCGTTCGATTTGTGTCCGCTGGATACTGCAACTTTTGCATACCGGATCACCTTCTTGTGCATCCGGTACCCGGGAGACAGGATATCGACCACTGTTCCCTCTGCATCCGGAGAGGGAATATGCGCGACGGCTTCGTGTTCTTCGGGATCAAAGGATTTTTTCAATGCATCTATGGGCGTTATACCATGCCGTGCAAGAATTCCTCCAAGCAGGCGGTGGATCTGTTCAACACCGGTACGGAGATGATCTTCATCGCTTTTAAGTGCCCGTTCCAGGTTGTCCGCGATCTCCAAGATATCAACTGCAAACCGCTCGTTTGCATGCTGCACCTGAGCTTCGTGGTCCCGGGCGATCCGTTTCCGGTAATTGTCGAAATCCGCTGCGAGCCGGAGATACCGGTCATTTAAGTTCTCGTACCGCTTTTTCTGCTCTGCAAGTTCATCGCATTTCTGAAGCGGAGGGGATACCGGTGTTTCCGGCTCTTCTGCATTGCCGGCAGTCACGGTAAAGGTATCGTGATCTTCCATAGTTCATCCCATTCGATGTTCCATTATTTATTGAATTGTAGTTCTATATAAATTTTGAGTAAATGCCAACGACTGTATCTGCCGAAATTATAGGTTTTTGGGAAGGAGGAGCATGAACCGGGGAATTTCATTCATCCGGCACATGACACGGTCTTTATTGCGGTAAATAAAAGAGATTGTGCAGGTCTTTTAATCCACAAAATACTTTTTGGTGATTCCTTAATAATGACCACCACGATAAACTCAGGTAGTTGGAAGGATGAACCTCATAGAACTCCAACAATACACGATATCAGAAGAGAGATCCGAAGAATACCTTCAGTATGGTTGCCGGGAGGAGTGGGGACCGAGACGGGGAAGTATCCTCGAAGGATTGAGTGTTCCCCTGGTCCGTGTATTAATCGTAATCAAACTTTTCGAGCTGGATACTTCGGTTCGGGAGGCCGCTCACCAGCTTGATCTATCGTATAATACCGTCTGCGATCTCTTCTGCCTGTTCAGGCAATCGATAGTCCGTACGGATCGTGATACTTCCTTCACTCTATCAGGAGAGATCGAGATGGATGAGTCGTACTTTGGCGGGAGGGGAAAGGGAAACCGGGGTCGGGGAGCTGCCGGGAAGATCCCCGTGTTCGGTATCCTGGAGCGCGGAGGAAAAGTTCGCGTTGAAGTTGTTCACAATGTCACCGGTGAAACTCTCCTCACGATGGCAATAAAGAAGGTGAAACGCGGAAGTCTCATTTACACCGATAAATTTCGAAGGTATAACGGTCTCATCTCATAGGGTTTCCGTCATTTGAGAATCGATCATGGTAAACGATTCGTCAACGGGAAGGTCTACATCAATGGAATCGAGGGATTCTGGTCATTTGCAAAAGAACGACTGATGAAATATCATGGAGTAAATCCAAAGAAATTCCCATTCTACCTGAAAGAATTGGAGTTACGATACAATCACCGTCATCACGACCTTTATGATGATCGAGTGAAATGTATCTCTGAGTATTCTCGGGTGGCTTCTATTCAGTAATCACCTACTTTTTTTATTCTTTATCCCGAAAAAACAAGCATCTTTTTAACTGATTTTTACGGTAAGACCTGCCCCCTACGGTAAGGGTACAATCTAAAAAAAAGGTTAGGGCAGCACGCAGCCCCGCATCGCAGGACCAGCCTCAATCCAGATGTCGAGGGGAAAAAGGATCGGAGATAATTTATTTGCGGTCTTTGTTGATCCTGGCTGCGACCAGCATGGCGATCCCGAGCGCGCCGATTATGACGACAACCGGTAGGGATGACTTGGTCGGAGTGGGTATCGGTGTATAGGTCGTCGTTTTTGTGGCGGTGACCGGGGGCAATGTTGTGACCTGAGGAGCTGTCGTTGCGGTGGTGGTCGGGCCCACAACATGGAAGGTGACGGAGGTAATTGCACCATTGGAATCAGCAAACTTGACCGTATAATCGTCAGGTTGCGTCACGGATACGGTCTGTGAAAAAACACCGGCACCGGTCTGGATATTATTGGTCGTCCCGATATACTGGGGGCCAAATACCCGGCCTGCCGATTCACCATCGACCTGGAGCTGTATACCTTTATTTCCTCCGTCCTTGAGCGAACCAGCAATCACGAGTGCATCGGCCAGGTCCTGGGTGGTTGGGGAGGAAATGGTAAGGTCGCCGGAACGGTCAGTAAGTGTGACTAACTGGCCTAATACGGATGCAGAGTTCGGCGTTTCAACGCCGTTGAACTGGATCTCAATCTTGTACTGGCCGCCGGGAAGACCTGTGGTATCAAAGAGCGCGTACTGGGTGAGCTGGCCCGGCTGGATAGTCATAGGCTGGCTTTCGATCAGCGTTGCCGTGTACTGTGACTGGTAAAAGGCCAGATTGAAACTGGTCCCCGTAGGGAAAGTGGAATCGACTGAGCACTTCAGGGTCTGGCCGACCGGTATTGTAGTGGGAGAACAGTTCAGGATAATACCATACGCGGATGCTGATCCTACAAGAAACAGGGAAAGCAGGAGCAGGACGGGAAGAAACTTACTCATATCTACATGGTCGAATGCCCGGCATTAAAAATGTTCCCCTGTTATTCACGGAGGCTGCCGGCACTGATCCGTCGGTACACCAGTAAACGTCAGACCATGCCAATGAAATTTTTGAGCAGCTGCAATCCGAGTGCTCCGCTCTTTTCCGGGTGGAACTGGACACCATACACGGTATCCCGGACAATGGAGGAGGTAAAGGGGATGATATAGTCCGTTGTGGTAAGTGTATATTCCGGCGTCGTGTCCGCATAGTAGGAATGAACAAAATACACGTACCCTTCACGCGGGAGCCCGGCAAAGAGGGGGCTGTCCTCTTTCGTGAGCCGTATGGTGTTCCAGCCCATGTGCGGCACTTTTACTCCCGGGACATGGGGAAACCGGCGCACGCAGCCCGGGATAAGCCCGAGGCCCTGGTGCGTCCCGTGCTCCTCGCTTGAGTCCATGAGCATCTGCATGCCAAGACAGATACCAAGGAGTGGAACTTCTTTAGTGGCTGCACAGACCGTTTCCTTGAGGAGGCCCAGCTGCTCCATTCCTTCATGAAAGGCGCCGACACCTGGAAGCACGATGCCATCAGCCGCTGCGATCTCCTCAGCATTCCCGGTGATGATGGCACGGGCCCCGGCTGCCTCGATCCCCCGCACGACGCTCCGCAGGTTTCCCAGACCATAATCAATGATGGTGACGTTCTTTCCCATGTACGCCCTCCTTGAACCTCCATGCCCCGCTTGCGATCCAGTCAGCGGGCAGACCCTGCTTTGTTCGCCACGCTTCGAGATTGTCCTGCCAACCTTGCCAGAGACCGGCAAAGTCGGTCTCGATCATGTGGATCAATGCCATATCACTGGACGGGCACATGAAACATCCGATCCGATCCAGCCGATGCTCGTAGAGCCTGTTATAGGGCGCCTCTTCCCGGAAGAGGTACAGCCAGACATGAAGCGCGGTCCAGTCCTGGATCGGCGCAGCGGAAACCTGGACTTTGACGGTTGGATTTCTCCAGACCCGGTCGCTCTCGGCCCGGGAGAGGGATTCGTACCGGCGCTGTCCGATAAAAGAGAGGCATTCACCCCAGGTCGAACGGATAGTCTCTGCAACCGGTAACAATTTGCAGACGCTGCAGCACCAGCGGGCGTTGACGGCCGGTGGTCCCTGGCGGGCAAGCGTATCAGCGAATTTATCTGAGGTAGTGGTACGGATGATATCCGCCCCGTACTTCTGCTGAACCGCATCAACGTTGGCATAGGTATCCGGGAACTCAAGGCCGGTGTCGGCAAAGAGCAGGGGAACGTTCCCGAGCGCTTTTCTGACGATGAGCATCGTTACAAGGCTGTCTTTTCCCCCGGAGTAAGAGACCGTGGGCTGGAGAGGGTACGCAGCAGCGACATCTTTTACGAACCGGACTGCTTCTGCTTCTGCATGCGCCAGCAGGTCAGCATTTGACCGGACCGCGTCCTGCCAGGTTGCCTTCCCGGGAACGATCTGTGATGGGACGTTCCTGCGGCTGCGGACGAGCTGACCTTTCTGCATCGCCCGTGCTTCTTCTGCCCCTGCCTTTGCCCGGCCGACACCGATGCACTCACCGCTTTCGGTAACAATAAAAACCTCATCACCGGTACAAACGGCGTCATCGATAGAGACCAGGCCCGGCCGGAGAACGCTCATCCCCTGATCGTGGATGAACGGTGCAGCACTGTCATCCACCACAACGACGCGTTTTGCAGGTCTGAAGAGAGCATACACCTCTGGCCGGGGGATCGGCTCCCAGCGGCGCTCTTTGGGGATATACCGGATGGAACCGGCAATCCCGCCGCCAATGACGATCTCTTCCATCCGGTCGGTGTCCGGGACCTTGTTTAAAAGGACCAGCTGGCATTCGGGTACGAGCGGTGCACCGAAGTGCTCTTCAAAGACGCGGTTGATGAGCGCAATATCGGCCGGAAATGCCGGTCGTGCATCTCCCGGAGGAGTCAGCGGCACTTCACGGGTTGTTGTACCGCAGGAAGCACATGTTTTTGCAAGGACCGGTGTATGGCACTGGTCACACCAGCGCAGGAGGATCCTGCCGAGATAGGATGGGTGCATTCCCACATCTGTTCGTGTTTGTTGAATAAAATGGTAGACGGTTTCCCCCTCTTTGCTTAAGCCGGAATCGTTTGTAGCGTATCTTTCACGAAAAACGGGTGGCGTCTGAAGCAGCGGGAGGTTTGATATGGAGCGGTTCTCCATTTTACTACTGTGATACAAGAGAAGGAAACCGGGATATCTTGGAGTTCCCGGATGGTGATGAAGGACGACACTTGATATCTGGCTCTTTGCTGCGGTCTGTTTTTTTATCCTTGCCTTCTGTGCAGTACTGCGGGTCATTCCCGGCCCGACCCTGCACGATCGGCTGATCGCCGTCAACGTGGCGGCCACCCTTGCCTGCGCGGGGGCGCTTTCCCTCACGGTATCAGTCGGTGACCTAATCATACCGATACTCGCGGGACTGCTTGCCTGTATCGTGTTTGCGGCCACCATACGGGTTTCGCAGGTGTACCGGAGTGTGACCCCATGATCGTATGGGCACTCGATGCGCTCCTATACACCCTGCTCCTTGCAGCCATCGGATTCGGGGCGATCAGTGTGATCGGCCTGCTCCTCTTTCCGAATATCCGGAGCAGGGCCTTTACCGGTCTGCGGGCAGGGATTCTTGCCACCGCACTCGTCACGGCGGCCGGGATCTGCTATGGCATTTTTGCCTGGATCACAACGGATGGTATACAATACCTGATGTATGTCCTCGCTGCGATCCTGATGCTCGTCCTTCTCGTCTTCCTGAACCGGATAGCCACCGATGTAGTCTGCCGCAAGACCGTGCCGCTCCCGTCACTATCAGCAGATGATAAAGAAGACCGGTTATAATTATTTTGGTGATTATGTAACATCCACCAAAAATCAGATCTGAATTAAATTTGAGATTATATGACCGCTCTTTGGGGGCTTTGCCCCCCGCCGCTCGGGCACCCCCCACTTGCGATAGTGCTGGTATTACCAGTTCTGGTGCCATCGCAATGCGCCCCGTCCCCCACGGGGGACTGGTGGCGCAAGAGGGGGGCAATAATAATGACTCCCGAAAACGATTTTCTACAGATCAAACAATTTTGCTTTTGTGGATTATCCCCAATTATTTAACGAGTCTTACAAAATTTGTAAAAAATATCCTATACTAACTATTGGTTAGTGGTGGACTTTACTCAATCACCATTATTTTTTGTATCCACAGGGATACCAGCAGACAACGGACCGTGAGCTGAGCCGTTGATCAAATCTTATCAGGGTTCCGCTTATGAAATCTGGCATCCCCGGAAAAAAAGACCGGAATCTCTCTTTCTTTTTGGATTCCCTGTACCGGATTACGTTGGCGGCGCTGAAAAAAGTGTATTGGCAATCCCGGCCTTTCGGTCAGTGCGGCGCTTCTTGCGGGGTTGCATCCACCTCTTCCGGCTCCAGAAGACAGAGGACTGCCGCAATACCGAGGACAAGGATCGCCGGCGTATATAAGTACAGCAGATTGTGCGTGCCGATAAGCGGGACCGAAAGCGTGATCCAGACCGCAGATGAGAGCAGCATCCAGCCGGCAAACCGGGTTTCAGTGTTTGACATCGCTGCACCCATCAGGCCAAGACTGGAAAAAAGCGCTGCCTGGACACCGGAGAGGGTCATCTGGGTGGAACCTGAAGAAATGATCACATATATCGCGGTTGCAATGCCCAGAAATCCTCCGATTACGCCAACGATAAACTGCCGTTTCATCAATAACGATGGGTCAGCACACGCTCATAAAGATTCCCATTTTATCTACCGTTTTAAAATACCCGGAACCAAATGAAAGCGCGGGGCGCGGCTTTTTTAATAAATTCCTGCTGCGGGCCGTATTTGCCTGATTCCTGCACACCTTCCGAACCCAAATTGTGCGAAAACAGGCCTTCTTTTCGGCAAACAGGGCTTAATTATAATGATTGCGCATTTCGCTATTGATTGCCCGTAAAATCAGTTCTATTCCGGATACTCCGGTTTTGCGCGGGACAAAGTTGCGGTTTATAGCGATTCTATGCGGGAAAACACCATTTTGACCAAAATATTTATGTATTCGTAGAATAATGAAAATTATAACCCTTTCCGGTGGGAGGTGTGATGACAATGGTTGCAGCAAAGAAACCGGCCGCAAAGAAGGCCCCAGCAAAAAAACCCGCCGTAAAGAAGACAGCCCCCAAGAAGAAATAATCTTCGGGTTCATTTTCTTGTTTTCTCTCTATTTTTTCCGGATTTGCGAGGATTTTGCTTCATGATCGATTCCATGATGTTCTTTGATCACAAAAGAACTCACGGTTATGAATGGCCGGGTATACTTGCGGGAACGTCACTGACGTTATTTCCTTGCTCCCGCCAGTCTCACGCCGGCCATGAGGTAACTTCACTGGCGTGAATTTTGTGAATACTTTCAATATCACAAGTCACATTGCTGCGCTTGCTGCCCCAGACGGATGCAATATGGTGGCGGTGGAACAAATAAACCAATTGACCGGACGTGAGCCTTGCGTTCATCGGCGCTGCGGTTGTGTTCCTGCCGCTGTTTGTGTTTCTGGCAAAGTTAATCCGGCGCGGATGGAGCGGGTGACGGCAGATGTGGGAAGGTGTTTGGTATGCGAGTCAGAGAAGGCGGAGTATATCGATCGGGGATGGGGGGGAAGTTGTGCGGGCATTTTTATGAGGGGGGTGAGGAAAAGATGAAAGAGATAACGGAAAATTTTTTCTTTTCATTCTTATGAATTATTCATAGTATCTTCTTTCTGGTTAATTTCAACGTTGAACGTCCTCGGCTCACCATTCCATACAGGAAATCGTTCGGGACTGCACAAATTTTGCAATATCCGGCAAGGTTTTTATAATACATTCCATATATAACGACCTGCTCTGGTATGGTTACGTAACCGGGCGGAATAACCGGATGACGACATTATAACATCAAAAATACGACCGGACAGACTTCGATATGGCGGTATATACCGCACGACAGGTACCGGTTATGCCTCTCAAACGGAGCTTCAACCGGAGAATAGATGCACGACTCCCTGTGAGCGGAGGGATTGTATGAAATGTATTTACACCATTGCAGTTTTTGGAGTACTGGTTTTAGTACTCTTCTTCACGGGATGCACCAGTACATCCCCGCAAGTCCAGACACAGACATCTGTTCCCACTATGGCAGTGGCGATACCTTCGCAAACGCCAACCGCAACGCCAACCGTAGCACTATTTCCGAATGCTCTGAGCCTCAATGAGTACGCCAACTACGGGAGCGGAAATGAACAGGGCGAGGCAACCGTGTACCGGTACGAGGTAAAATCCAGCTACAACTATACTTCAGCGTCGGGGAACAGTGCCCGCGAGCAGGCAGAAGCAATCGGATCATCCGGGGCATCCGGCCCCGAGAATGGCTTCAACACCGCGAAGCCGGAGGATGGCGATACCTTCCTGTTCGTTTATGTCCGTGTCCGAAATACCGGCAGCAGTGCAGTGAATGTTCCTTCAGCACAACAGTTTGTAGTGTTCAGTAACGGGAAGGCATACAATTATACATCCACCTACAATCCTGATGTGGTTATTCACACAATCTCCGGGACACAATATGATTACCAGTTCGGGCCGGGCGGGACCACCGGGTACATCCAACCAGGCGATAGCAACGCGGCAGATGGCTATCTCATTTATGATATACCCGCCCCGTTTTCTCCCAACACAACATATGTGGTATGCAACCTCGACTATCAGACTCAGGCAGTTTGGGTACTTGGTTGATTAGAGAAATATTCGTATTCCCAACCTTTCATTCGCCTTCACTTTTTGAGGAACCGACAGGAGATTTTTTTCATTCCCTGTGTGCAGAGCGAACCACGTGGAAAGTGAATACGATGGATAAAACAACGAAGGCCCGAACCTTCATTTCGGGAGTCCTCACCGATGCGAGCAGGTGCCTTGTCAACTCACTTTTCCTTTGGAATACTGCCAAAACAAGGACAAAAATGGCATCGCCGGGGGCATTTATCCCGGCGTTTCGTTGCCACAGACCGGGAATTCCTTGCGGAACGCCGGTGACAGGTATATCATCATCCCGGCCACGTGGTGACTTCCCTGACCGATGGCCGGATTGATGGCGACAGTTTCTCGGCCGGATATCCCGTGGCACACCCCATGAGTGCCCATTTCCCGTGTTCAATCCCGAGGAACCGGCAGAACCTGGGATTATCTGCCATCTGTGCCGTAACGGAAACAATCTGAAACCCAAGGCCAAGAGCCGTTGCTTTCAGCCACATGTTCTCCATGCAGTGGGCAAGGGATAGTTGTTCCACGGGCGGGAACCCTTTTTTTTCAGCGGCTACGATATAGAAGGGGGCCGTGCCGACACCGGGTACCATACCCATGCTTTTGATCGCCGCAAGCCGGTTCATAAACCCGACGGCCTGTTCCCGCAGCTCTGCGTTATTTGCAGCCGCCCGTTCAAGGTCGCCAGCCATTTTCTCGACTCCGTCAAAGACGAGCGGGGCCAGTTCTTTCATCGCCTTCGAACTTTTCCGAACCACAACAAACCGCCGGAAATAATTCTCATTGTCCCCGATCGCCGCTGCGGCAAATGGCGCATGGAGACCGGCATGGATGATACTTTCGATCTGCTCATCCGCAGGAACCCTGTCGATGAATTTCCGGCAGGAGCGTCGTTCCCCGATAATCCTGTCCAATATCGCGTTCTCCTGTTCGGTTGTGAGTGTCATTACAAAATCAGCCTCACATCCCGTTTCACTGCCGGGATATTTTAAAGTATTTTCACGGGCCGTGTCGTGAATCTGGATGAGGAGACCGGCTGCCGGATCAATCCTGCACCGGGTCAGGCATGGTGTCGATGAGCAGCACAATCCCGACCGGTCGGATTATTGGTGCGGTCATGATGAAACCGGGTCAGCTACCGCACGCGGCCAAAGAGAGTACCCCCGGCTCCACTATGATAATTATCGGCTAGTGTTCCGGAGGTAGCGTACACGAAGTACTGTAAAATGTAAAGACGCCCTGTATCCAACTGTGAATTGGAAACAAAGGAGAATACAGGGCAATGAATCTAAACGACATCGTACTAAATTATCTTACCGATAACGAGAAAGGAATGCAGCAGCTCATCACATGGTTTCTCAACGATTTGATGAACGAGGAAGTGGCTCAGCAGGCCGGAGTACCGAGACACGCGAGATCAAGTTCGAGAAGAGCGCATCGGAACAGGTACCGGCAACGAACTCTGAAGACCCGATTCGGAGAACTTAACCTCCAGAAACCGCAATTACGAGAGATTCCGTTTGAAACAAAAGTCTTCGAACGATACTTCCGGACCGGGAAGGCTCTGATGAATGCGATCATCGAATCGTACCTGCAGGGAGTATCGACTAGAAAGGTCGAGGCTGTGTTATCCCATCTGGGAGTCAACCAGATCTCAGCGTCGTATGTCTCGAAGGTAGCTCAGGAACTCGACGGAAAAGTAACGGAGTTTATGGAACGATCCATCGATTCCCATATCCCTTATCTCTTCGTCGATGCGTCGTACTTCAAAGTAAGAGACGGAGTCAGGTACGTCAGCAAAGCTCTTCTTGTCGTTGCGGGAGTAAGAACTGACTGATATCGCGAGATCTTCGCAGCCCGTGTCGCCGATGCCGAACACGAATTAACCTGGGAAGGGATATTTTCTGACCTGAAGGAACGAGGTCTCCCCACCTCAGGGCCCCTCCGGGGCACCGTGGGGCAGGGAGGCTTTATTTTTCTTCACCGATCCGCCGTGGGGGCGCCCCGTCGTGGGCGGTGGTATTCATCGCTCGTTAGAGAATTTACGCAATACGCTTTTATCATCAGGATCGCCTGGCCCGGAAACTCAGTGATCTCTTATGGCCCGCAGCAGGAAGTGGGGGGAGAGGGATGACCCCCCTCTTGAAAAAAAAGAAGGAGGGGGGGTAGGGCCCCCTCTCAGATCATCAGGCATGGGGGTACCTTCCTTTTGATCTTAAGAAAGGAAAACCCGGTACCTCCTAAGTTTTCCACTGGTTGGAGTAAGAGTCCGGGTCTGATTGCCAGACAGCGGGCCACAGGAAGCGCATATCGTTCCTTTTATGCGCGCGGATGCCGGTAAAATCGAAATCTTACCAAATGGGGCGTAATAAAGTCTTTAATTTTTTCCTGAAGTTTATTGGCAGGTATTTACGGCCGGTAATCAAGAACCCACTTTTACTAATCAATTTTAGCTTTTTTTCACGATGTTTAAATAGTGTTCCGGAAGATCCTGTCATTGTCCGAGGAAGACTCATGGAATTCACTTACGTACCGACAACCTGCCCCTATTGCGGGACAGGCTGTGGATTGAACCTTGTCGTCAAGGACAAGAAGGTAGTCGGCGTTGCGCCATGGCATCGCAACCCGGTCAACGAAGGAAAGCTCTGCCCCAAGGGCAATTATGCATACGAGTTCATCAACAGCCCAGACCGGCTGACCACCCCCCTCATCAAAAAGGATGGGAAATTTGTGGAGGCAAGCTGGGACGAAGCATACAAACTGATCGCTTCGAAGTTCAAGTCCTACAAACCCGAAGAGATGGCATGCCTTTCCTCTGCCAGGGTCTCTAACGAGGAGAACTACCTGATGCAGAAATTTGCCCGGGCGGTCCTCAAGACCCCCCATATCGATCACTGTGCCCGGCTCTGCCATTCATCCACGGTGGCGGGGCTTGCTGCAGTCTTCGGCTCCGGCGCGATGACCAATTCGATCATCGATATCGGCGAGTCAAAATGCGTCTTTGTCATTGGCAGCAACACACTGGAGCAGCACCCGCTGATCGGCCGCCGCATCATGGTCGCGAAAAAGAACGGTGCGAAGGTGATCGTGGCAGATCCGCGTCTCACCCCGACCGCAAAACTCGCCGACCTCTACCTGCCCTTCTACTCAGGGACTGATGTCGCCCTGATGAACGGGATGATGCAGCATATCATCAAGAACGGCCTGGAGAACAAGGAGTTCATTGCGAAAAGAACAAAAGACTTCGAGAAACTCAAAGAAGTCGTGATGAAGGATACCTACAGTCTGGACAACGTCGCAAAGATCTGCGGTATCCCGGCAAAGGACATCGCGACTGCCGCTGAATGGATCGCAAAGGCAGAATCGAGCAACCTCCTGTACTCAATGGGTATCACCCAGCACACGGTCGGTGTGGACAATGTGAAGTCGACCGCAAACCTCCAGATGCTCACCGGCCACCTGGGCAAGCGCGGCGGCGGAGTCTGCGCACTCCGTGGCCAGAACAACGTGCAGGGCGCCTGCGATATGGGCTGCCTACCCAACGTGTACTCCGGATACCAGTCGGTCTTAAATGCCGATCTGCACAAGAAGATGGAAACTGCCTGGAGCTGCAATATCGCTGAAGGCAAGGCTGGCTACACGGTTACAGAGATGATAAACGTTCTTGCCGACACCCCGGGTAAACTCAAGTGTATGTATATCATGGGAGAGAACCCGATGATCTCCGATCCCGATCTTCATCACGTGGAGAAAGGTTTGAGGACCCTTGAATTCCTGGTCGTGCAGGATATCTTCCTCACCGAGACCGCAGCGCTTGCAGACGTCGTTCTCCCGGCCACCTGTTTTGCCGAAAAGAACGGCACCCAGACCTCGACCGAGCGCCGGGTCCAGATGTGGAGGAAGGCACAGGACCCGCCCGGACAGGCAAAGGTCGACTGGCAGATTATCTGCGAACTCGGAAAAGTGATGGGCTTTGAGAAGCAGTTTGACTTCAAGAGTTCCGAAGAGATCTTCAATGAAATTGCAAAGGTCACTCCCTCGTACGCCGGCATGAACTATGCACGCCTCGACAAGCCAGAAGGGCTCCACTGGCCCTGCCCGACGGTTGAACACCCGGGCACCCCGATCCTCCACAAGGAGAAGTTCGGGACACCTGATGGCCTTGGGATCTTCACGCCCATCGAGTACAAAGCCCAGGCAGAGTCGCCGGATAAGGAGTACCCGCTCCTGCTCACCACCGGCCGCTGCATCTGGCAGTGGCATACGGGATCGATGACCCGCCGGTCACCGGATCTCGAACGCGAGGAATCGACCGGCTGGATCGAGATCAATGCGGACGAGGCAAAGGAAATGGGCATCCGGGACAAGGAGATGATCCGAGCGGTAACCCGCCGGGGCGAAGTCCAGGTACCGGCCCGGGTTACCCCGAGAATCAAGCGGGGTGTCGTCTTTATGCCGTTCCACTTTGTCGAGTGTGCGGCAAACGTCCTGACCATCAATGCGCTTGACCCGGTAGCAAAGATCCCGGAGTTTAAGGCCTGTGCTGTCAGGGTAGAGAAGATCGCGGAGGCGAAGTAACATGGCAAAGAAAGGCGACATGCTTTATGCGTGGACGACGGATGCGGATATCGCAAAGAAAGCCGAGCTGGGCGGTGCGGTGACCGGCCTGTGGAAGCACGCGCTCGAATCCAAGATGGTGGACGGCGTGCTTGTGATCACGAAGGGAAAAGACCTCTATGACGCAAAGCCGATCCTAATCACCGACCCGAAGGTGCTGGCGACAACGGCCGGCTCCCTCCACTGCGGTACACTGCTGCTGCCCAAGCTCATCAAGAAGTACTTCGAAGGCGCCGAAACCATGAAAATCGGGGTCACGGTCAAGGGCTGCGACGCGATGGCATTCTACGAACTTGCAAAGCGCAAGCAGATCAACCTCGACAACATCGTTATGATCGGCGTCAACTGCGGGGGTTCGGTCAGTGCTGTACCTGCCCGTCAGATGATCACGGACAAGTTTGAAGTCGACCCGAACACGGTCCACAAGGAAGAGATCGACAAGGGCCAGTTCATTATCGAGTACGAGGGAGGCCACAAGGGTATCTCGATCGATACGCTTGAAGATGCAGGCTACGGCCGCCGCACCAACTGCCGCCGGTGCAAGATGAAAGTCCCGAGACAGGCAGATCTTGCCTGCGGTAACTGGGGGGTCATCGGTGACAAGGCCGGAAAGGCGACCTTTGTCGAAGTCTGCAGCGAGAAGGGTGCAAATCTGGTTTCGGGAGCGGTAAAGGCCGGCGTCATTGCAACCGAACCGGCAAATCCCAAGGGTCTTGAGATCCGGGGAAAAGTTGAGGGCGCAATGATGAAGCTTGGCGACAAGTGGCGCAAGAAGAACTTCGAGGGACTTGGTGAGGGAAAAGACCGGCTGAAAAAGATCATGGAGGAGACTTCCCGGTGTATCAAGTGTTACTCCTGTATCCTCGCCTGCCCGATCTGCTACTGCGTAGACTGCACCACGAAGAACCCGGTATACGTAAAGCCCGGGGAACTCCCGCCCAGCTTCATGTTTCACCTGATCCGGTATGCCCACATTGCAGACTCGTGCGTGAACTGCGGCCAGTGCGAGGAACTGTGTCCTGCGGATATCCCTAATGCCCTCTTCATGCACGCCCAGCAGGTCGAGCTGGAGAAGATGTTCGGCCATGTCCCGGGTGTCAACATGGAACTGCCGCTCATGGCGTATGTTGAGGAGAAACAGGAACGGGCCCGGCTCGCAAATACCGGCAGCGACATGATCTACGAGAACGTGTTTAACCCGGTCGTAAAAAAATAATCTTTTTTATAATACATCGTTCTTAATGTGTATTTTTATGAGGGTTCCCCGGTTACGGCAGGGTGCGCTGCACACCGGTCTCCCGGGTATCATAACCGCCCAGTCGTTCAAGTACCGCCTTGAACTCCGGAGATTCTATCGTTTCCACCAGCGCTTTTACCCGGGGATCTGCCATGTGCGAGGTGCGGATGGCAAGTTCGTACCGCTCAGTTGCCACCGGGACAAAACGGAGATGGAGGGCCCGGGCAGCTGAAAAGACGCCCATTCCGGCATCTGCCTCACCGGATTTTACTGCAAGCGCGACGGCAAGATGCGTGGTCACTTCCCGGTCGTATCCTCTGATGTCCAGCGGGTTGATGCCCCGTTTCTGGAGTTCGAAGTCAAGCAGTATCCGCGTCCCTGCGCCTTTCTGCCGGTTGACAAAGGCGTGGTGCACGAGATCGTCAAACCCGAGACCGTCCCGCGAGATCACACCCTGCTGGCGTTCTGCGACGCAGATGAGCACGATCTCCTGTCCGGGCATGTGTTTTTGCAGGTACGGGACATTGAAACTCCCGTCTTTTGCCAGCAAGTGCATGGGTGCCGCGTGGCACTCATCGTTCATCAGCGCGATGATGCCCCCCATGCTTCCCACGTTTGTTGAGTGAAGATCCACGTTCCGGTACCGAAGCAGGTCGGCGAGATAGTCAAGGACCGGGTCGTGGCTGCCGGTGATGAGGAGCGCCTGCCCGGCTTCGATCCGGGGCACCATGAGCGTGGCGGTAACCAGCTCGCCTTTATCCAATCCCTCCATCCCGGGGGGTATAGTGATGCAGGCGTTTGCCCGGACCGCGCTCATCTGCACGCTTGCCCCCCGCGAGAGCGGGGAAAGCACCCAGCGGCTGCCCACCCTGCCGGCCGCACAGAGGACAAATTCCTCGGTGCCGATATCCTTGTGGAGCGTGGTCGTGAGCTGCCCTTCAAGAGTTTCCGGCACCACAGGTTTGAGCCCATAGTGCCCGAGCAGCGGGAGAACAATCTCCCGCAGGATGGTGAGCGCAGAGAGCGGGTACCCCGGCATACCGATCACCGGTTTTTCTCCCACGCGCCCGATGATCGCCGGTTTGCCGGGCTTTATCGCGATACCGTGGACCAGTACCTCGCCAAGATCTGCGATGACATCAGCGGTATAGTCCCGTGTTCCCGCCGAGGAACCGGCCGAGACGATGATGATCTCGTTCTCTCTGAGCGCTTTATCGATGGCTGAACGGATAAGTTCAGGCTCATCCTTCACGATAGGGTACCTAGTGCACTGTGCACCGGCAGCAGTCAGCACGGCTGCGGCCATCAGCGTGTTGCTCTCCACGATCTGGCCCGGGGCAGGACGGGTATGGTGATCGACCAGTTCGCTGCCGGTCGGAATAAGGCCCACCCTTACGCTGAGCACATCAACTTCAGCGATCCCGTATGCGGCAAGCGCGCCGGGTTCGAACGGGCGGATCGTGTGCCGGGAGGCAAGCACCATTTCGGACTCCCCGATATCCTCCCCAGCGGGGCGGATATGCTGCCAGGGCGGTACTGCCTTTCGTATGACGTACTGCTCGTGCTTCACCCAGACATCCTCGATCATGATCACTGCGTCATACTCCGGGGGAACGATGTTGCCGGTGTTGACCCGCGCCGCCCGGGCGAGCATGACCGGGTGCTGCTCGTCTGCCCCGGCCGTATCCGCGCTTTTTACCGCAATCCCATCCATCGCGGCAAGATGGATCTCGGGTACCGAATATCGTGCGATCACGGGTGAGGCTGTTACGCGTCCCACACTTTTTTCAATAGGTACCCGCTCAACTGACGGGATGCAGCCAAAAGACCGGGAAACGATGGCCTGCGCTTCGGTAAGCGATCTGACATCAAGATAACGTTTCACCATTGCAATGCCCCCGGTACAGCGTCCCGGGAAGACAGCCCGGGTATTCATATAATCACGCCCCCCAAAAAAAGTAAGGAGGTTATGCCGGCGATTTTACCGGTGCACTTTCACTTTTCCGGACCGGCTTTTTCACCCAGGTGAGCTCCTTATCCTTAAACGCAAAGGATTTCATGGTGTAAATGCGGACCCCTGCCGGTACTGACGATACATCTGCATTGGCTGGGACCATAACTGCATATTCATGACGGGTCACTGTCCCGTCTGCTGCCGGGTCGGCCCGGGTGAGTTCATCCGGGAGAGGGAAGGGGACCGATTTTCCTAACGTAACAAGAACCTTCACGGATTCACGGTGCCCGCCATTACGCCGTTCTATCGAGACGACTGTGTCATATCCGTTCCCAAGCGGTTGGGAGGACATCTTCCAGCCGTCATAACTTGAATAGATCGCTCTGATCTCTTTTGTCACAAAATCGTGCATAATGTCTGAACTGAAACCCATAAACACTCAAATAAGAATTACAAGGTCTGCCTGATAAATACCCATGGTTTATCAGTTCAGATTGACAATCCACCTGAAAAGAAATATGTTAACCTCACAATCCTGTTTTCTGCAGAATCCGAATAAAATTGGAAATTGGTGATATTACTTCCCACCGGTAATCGATCGCTCCGCGGCCTCACAGCTGACGGAATTTCTTGGTTTCCCCCGTTACTCTGTTCTTTTTTATTTCGCACATGATGAATGAAAGGAGGCTCATCGCCAGTGCCGGACGTGCAGGAATTCTGGCCGCCATAAAACAGGAGCCGGAAAAAGCCCGCACTCAGTTAGGAGGAATATGCCCGTGAAAAACGCGAGAAATCCCCGGTTCAAAAATCCTTTTGCCATGACCGGATACAACCAATGACCTCCCCCCTCATAATAATACACTCTTTGTTTTAAAAAATGTTTAAAAAATTCTAAAATTAATTTAATGTCGTAAACAAAATGATATTTTATTAATTATTTTTATTGTACCTGATGACAAAAAGGAACGTTTAATAATGATAATAATAACGTTAATCTCGGTTTTATTATGAAGAAAACTATTCCCATTGGATTGACTGCACTTATCATTGCAGCCTTGTTCGTAACGATCCTCCTTGCCGGATGTACCAGTTCTTCAACGGGAACATCCTCACAGAACTCTACGACGGCACAAGCCCAGACCGTGTCCGGGAACCAGAGCCTGGTTATCGCGACGACAACCAGTCTCTATGATACCGGCCTGCTAAACTATCTCCAGCCCAAGTTCGAATCGCAATATAATGTCAAGCTCCTGATCACATCGCAGGGGTCAGGCGCGGCTATTGCGATCGCGAAACGTGGCGACGCAGACGTGCTTCTCGTCCATTCCCCGGCCCAGGAACTGGCGTTCATGAAGGGCGGGTACGGCCTGAACCGCCGGTCGTTTGCATCGAACTCCTTCGAGATCGTCGGCCCTGCAAATGATCCCGCGGGCATCGCAAATATGACACCGGAGAACGCGTTCACGACAATACTCCTCAAGGGAACCAACAATACACCCAACATCTACTTTGTTTCCCGTGGCGACGGGTCAGGGACCCAGACTGCTGAGATAAATATCTGGAAAAATGCCGGGTATAATTACACCCAGAATATCGAGAAGTCCGGGTCATGGTATATCGAATCCGGCCAGGGAATGGGAGCAACACTCCAGATGGCAAGCCAGGAGGGAGCATATACGCTGACCGATCAAGGGACGTTCCTTGCATACCAGAGTAACCTTACTCTCGTGCCAGTTGTCACCAAGGGTGGCAGCCTCCTGAACATCTACAGTGTTATGGCAGTGTACAATGCCAACCAGCCGGTGGAGAAGATCCAGATGGCAAACAACTTCATCAACTTCCTCATCTCCCCGCAGACACAGGCTGATATCGGCAACTTCGGTGTGCAGCAGTACGGGAAATCGCTGTTCATTCCAATGGATGTAAGCGTTCCGAACGCTCCGGCAGGCTGGGTCGGGGATCACAGCACCCCGGCAACCGATCTCACCCTTGCACCCACCGCAGCAGCCACAACGGCTGCTGCCAACTCAACAGCTGCGGTAAATACAACTGCTGCCGCACCATAATTTTACCCTTTTTTACCATTTCCGGTGCTACCTGGTCCAATTTCACTCCTGAAAATGTCCGCGATAGTACCGTTTGTGCACGCACATTCATGCGGTTGCACACGATGTAAACATGAAACGCATCATCGGGCCATATACCGCAAAGTTCAGTCGCTAAAAAGTAATAATACCCTAATTGAAATAAGGGTAAAAGTAATCATAGTTATTAACCATTTCAAAGAATCTGGCCGGGCCAGTAACCGGATCTTAATAACCGGACGGTGAAAAAATTGAGCGATATTGTATCAGGGATTGTCCAGGCAATCAACCTGATCATCACCCTGAATCCCGAGGTCCTCCAGATCGCTGCACTGTCCCTCTACATCTCACTCTCTTCAACAATTATCGCTTCCTGCATAGCGATCCCGGCCGGCGGGTTCATCCATTTTTATGATTTCCGGGGGAAGAAAGTTCTTATCGCCCTTATCCAGACCCTCTATTCCCTGCCCACGGTGGTAGTCGGGCTTTTAATCTACCTCATGATCTCGAGGAGCGGCCCGCTGGGATATTTTGGTCTCCTCTTCACCCCGGGCGGGATGATTCTGGGTCAGACTGTCCTCATCATTCCCATCATGATGGGGCTCGTCATCGCTGCACTCAGTGGCGTTGGCCGGGACATCCGTGACACGCTGGTATCCCTTGGTGCTACAGGATTCCAGAGCATCATCCAGATCGTAAAGGAGGCCCGGATAGCGATCCTGAGCGCAGTGATCCTCGGGTTCGGCAGGGCAATCTCGGAAGTCGGGGTCGCGATGATGATCGGGGGGAATATCCGGGGAGAGACCCGGGTCCTGACCACGGCAATCGCCCTTCAGACCGGTCTTGGGGACTTCGGCTTTTCCATCGCGCTCGGCATCATTCTTCTGTCAATTGCTCTCGTCATCGTTGCGATCATGTACCTGATCACTTCAGGGGCTATCGGGACCATCGAACAGATTATCGGAGGTGCGCCACGGCAATAATCAAATGTACTGGTGTTTCCCGAACGGCCGGGGGGCATACTATACTGAACGGGGTCAGCCTCGAGATCCAGAACGGGGAGATCTTCACCCTTATCGGGCCCAGCGGGAGCGGGAAGACGACCCTGCTTCGTCTCCTTGACCTGCTTGACATGCCATCTGAAGGTCGGCTGATATTCGATGGTACCGATACTAATGCACCGGAACCGGTCCGGCTTGCGATCCGGCGCCGGATGAGCATGGTCTTCCAGAAACCCGTGGTTCTTAACACGACCGTTCTTGAAAACGTTGCTTTCGGGCTGAAGTTCCGGGGCAAATCAGGGCAGGAATCCCGGGCAAAGGCGCGTGAATGCCTCGAACTGGTAGGTCTCTCCGGTTTTGCCGGTCGCAAGGCCATAACACTCTCCGGGGGAGAGATGCAGCGTGTGGCACTTGCCCGTGCGATTGTCACCGAACCAGAAGTCCTCCTCCTTGACGAGCCGACCGCCAACCTTGACCCGGTCTCTTCCGAGGTGATAGAGGACTTCATTGTCCACATTAACAGGAAAATGCACACAACCATTATTCTGTCTACCCATGATATGGTTCAGGGACAGCGCCTTGCCGACCGGATCGGAGTAATCATTGGGGGAACGATTGCCCAGACCGGTACGATTACCGAGATATTCTACCAGCCGAAGTCCCATGGTATCGCGCGATTCGTGGGTGTTGACACCATCCTGCAGGGTGTGGTGAGGGGGAATGATCAGGGTCTTGCGAAGATCGCTGTCGGAGACACCCTCTTTGAAGCATTGACCTCGGCTCTGCCGGGCCGCAAAGTCTCCTTATTTATCCGCCCGGAAGAAGTGGTACTCACAAAACCGGAAATGGTCCCCCCTATAACCAGCGCCCGTAACCAGATTACCGGGACCATAACAAAGATGCTTCCTGTTGGTCCTTTTATCCGGGTTATCATAGACAACCCGGTTCCTATTACCGCATTGATCACCCGCAGGTCATGCACGGAAATGGGGTTTGTTGCCGGCATGCAGGTCGTTGCAGGTATAAAGGCAACGGCAATCTATGTGTTGCCAGATACTGCAGGTAGTATCGGTCCGTAACCCTGCATCCTCCAAACGTTCCTAAAATATCAGCACTCGCTGATGATCCATCAGCACGTTCCCCGGCAGGTAAAACAGGATCTTCCCGAGGCCCGGAAAGCCAATTTCCAGCACGGCCTTCAGGTTTTTGTTTCTCGTTACGCCTCGTTTCTGGAATGAAGGCGAGAGAGCAAACAGGTGGAGATTTTCATTGCCGGCCACCGCGTTGATGAGGTCCTGAATATTAAACGCAACTGAGTCCGGGCAGAAGTTCTGGTTCCCTGTCAGCGCGTAAATTCCATCCTCCAGAAAGACCACCCGAGTAAGGATCCCCTGGTGGGCGCATGCCACTGCAAAAGCGATCGCCCCATATACGTGCTCCGTGCTGTACGGGCTTC
>JACTVF010000376.1 GCA_019695435.1 Methanoregulaceae archaeon
CAAGCGCACGGCTCCCACGACCGGCTACGAATTTACCACCGCCTATCGCTGCCCGCGCTGTGGAGCAACCTGTTGCGGCTTTACCCCGGCGCATGAGCAACGCTGTGAGCGATGCTGGAAAGGCGGATACTTGGGGCGTGACAATCCCCCATCCACATACTCGCTAATGAGCGTGGAACTGCAAGAGCGCAAGAAACGCGGCGACGAGAAAGCGGAGTGGGAAAACATCATGCCACAGCCGGCAAATATGCAAAACCCCTTACCTGACTACATACGCCGCGCACGGGGAATGTACGAGGAATAGAATGGCCAAGCGTAAAGACGGCACAAAAATCGACTCTAAGGGTTATCTGACGATCAGCGCCGGACCTCTGCGAGGGGTTCGTGTTCACCGCCTAGTGGCTGCTGCAAAGCTGGGTAGACCGCTTACAAAAGATGAAGATGTTCACCACATCGACGGCGATAAATCTAATCCTCATCCTGACAATTTGAACGTCTTCGGACACTCCCAGCATGGGGCAGTGAGTGCAAAACAGCACTGGTATTTGAAGGAACACGATATAAAACTAAAGAACGAATGGGATGAATGGTTTGAGATTGAAGCTATTGCGGGGGGGGGGGGCTTGATGTTGATTTTCCATGAGGTCCGCTCATGAAACCTAAACCTGCGCCCGTGCCAGTAGACCCGTACAAGCAAGCGGAGTTGATCCGCGAGCAGTTGAACCGCGAGAGAGAGGCGAAGAAGTGTCCTACCAAAAGCTAATTGGCCCACATCGGAAAAGTGGACGGCCCCTACACGATTCCCGCTATTTGGAGGTCTGCGCGAAATATCAGCTCAATCCTGAATCCCGCCATATCCGCGAAAGACTCTCAACTTCTTTTTTGAATATACTGTCTCACTGTGCCGATGAAGAGGCCCGCAGAATTCTTTTGGGGGTATCCCGATGATTAAGCGCGATCTGTGCTACACTCACTCTAGCGGTCACTTTGGCGAGTTGGCCGCTGTGTAACCATCCTCCACAATAGGCACACGCAGATGCGCCCCGTCGATGTTCTGGCGGGGCGCTTTTTTGGGGAATTATATACTTGACTCCCGTTTTGTGAAAGGTTCATAGATGCCTCACAAAAACACGCTTCGGTCGCTTATTCTTCGTGTCCCAGACGCGCTGCCCCGTCCAAGAGTCCGTCCGGTGCCTTCCCTTGCCGGAAATACGTTTGCAGGTATAGCCGACCGTGATTCCAACTTCTTCCCATCCGTCCCGCGTATAAGCTTCGCCTGTTCGCGGCAATTCGATAAGCGATTCAAACCCTGTGACCGGATCGCCGTACTTATCTTGCCAGTCGTTCGCCACGCGCTCTCTATAAAGTTTCAGTGTCTTGGACACCATGTTGCGGACGGGATAGCGGTCACCGCGCTTTTCGATGTGAAAAAAGATGTTGTTGACTATTGTTCGGAGCGCGGCTTTCTTCCCCACCTTATCCTTTTTGTCGATTTTGAAAAACTCGTCCCTGCCCGGCAGATGGAGCGTTGCCGAACCGCCCACAATAGCTCCGTAATAGAGCCCATTATGGGTGATCGCGTAGCAGATACTCCTTCCGACAAAGCCGCCCGGTTCGCTGTAATGTACGGCCATGTCAGAAAGGATTCGAGGATCAGTTCGCTTGATTCGTTCCAGACTGACCAATTCTCTTCTCCTTGCGCTTTCGCTTTTTGCCAGCCTTCGACTTTGGTTTGGGGCGATAGGCCAGAACCACATCGGTTATCGTGTCCAGAACTTGCGGGACGTTCTTCATGCCGTCAACCTCTTGTAAGTCAAACGCTGTCCGTCAACTGCGGCGATAAACGAGTCCAACCGCTCCAACGTATGCCGCGCCACGTTGCCAGCATTCAGGCGGAAGGTGACCTCATTCACGTAACGGCCAACGTGCTTGGCGCTGATTAAGCCTTCGCCGGGATGTACTTTACCCCGGCAGCGGTATAGAACGACATAGCAAGCTCCGATTGCCTCTCATACTCCATGTTGTCGTCGAGGATGGAGCGGGCCATTTCAAAGCCGATTGCTTTCAGTTTGAGGAGATCACATCCGTTGCCGTTCGTTGCTGGCACAGGAGCGGCGGTCGTTTGCGGAGCCGGGACAGGCGCGTGGGATACCGTTTCCTGCGGCGCTGGCGGCTCTACGACGCGCCGTGGCTTCTCAGGTAGGCCAATCCCTTGCTGAACATCTGTGGGCCTCTTCTTGGCCGGTTTCCCTGTTTCCTGGGCGATGTCCTCGGCCGTAACCTTGCCTTTTGCCTCGGCGATGGCCGCAAGACGTTCCTGAGCGCCCTTGGCAAGTTTGGCGATCACCTTAGCTTGAGTAGCCTTGATGCTGCCAGATCGTATGACCTTCTCAAGTGCGGGTGTGGCCTCGATCAGTTGCAAGCGCCCTTTAATCCACACCACGTTTTCCTGGTAGATGGCGCAAACCTCCTCATCGCTCATCTGGTAGACGCTGTAGAGACGCTGGATGTTATAGGCGTCATCCATCGGAGTTGTTTCTTTGCGGCAGTGATTTTCCGAGATATTTGCCAAAAAAGCCTGTTTTTCGCTCATCTCGTTAAACGAGCAGCGAACGCGGTAAGGTTCACTCTTGCCGTCTTCTTTCCAGTATCCGCGTTCATTCATAATGCGGATGGCGCACCAGCGTCTAAAGCCAGCAGCCAAAACCATCTTGCCGCCTTCGCGCCGCACCAAGCAAAGCTGTAACTGCCCAAGCTGACGTATAGATTGCAAGAGGGGTTCAATATCCGGGGGATCATGGCGTCCATTGAGTTCCGGGGATATGACGAGTTGTTCAGGGAAAGGTCGCCACTCTTCCCCGCTGCGTTTGATTGGTTCATCAAAATTGACTGCCATTGTGTTTTCCTTCCTCCCTGTGGTTAGTGCGGTTGCGGTTTCTTGCGTTGCGGTAGTTTCATCGCTCTGCCATTCTGGACTGCATATTCTTTGCCGCATGAATCGCACGTCCCATCCAAGCGTATACTCCAGTGAGCCAAAATATACACATTCCATCTGCGCTCTGCTCTACAATAAGGGCA
>JACTVF010000025.1 GCA_019695435.1 Methanoregulaceae archaeon
ATCTCCCTGATTATTACGCTCCCCGCGCTTGCCATTGCCATCACGGGCTTTTTCATCGGTGCTCTTTCGGACAGGATTGGCAAAATCAGGGTCCTTGCCGCCTCCGTTGCGGTCTTCACCCTCGCTGGAAGTTCCGGATATTATCTCACCTCCCTACCCGCACTATTAGTTGGCAGGTTCATCCTTGGGATCGGCATTGCCGGTATCATCTGCACGACATCCTCCCTGATTGTCTGTTATTACGAGGGCATTACCCGCGCCAGAGTTCTCGGTTACCAGGCGGCTGCAATGGGTGTAGGGGTATTGATTCTTGAAACAAGCGGGGGATTTCTCGCCGGTTTTTCCTGGCGTGCAGCGTTCCTGATTTACCTGATTGGCATTGTCATTCTCGCAGGTGTTCTTTTAACGATGAGAGAGCCCGCTCGTCTGAAATTTGATGAGCTAAAGGCAGCACCCGATGAAAAATTCCCGGTCTCCACGCTTCTCCTGGCATATATCACCCTGTTCCTGGGTAACCTGATGTTCTTCTTAATGCCGACAAAATTCCCCTACCTGATTGCCCATATGGATGCAGCACGGATCTTAGGCGAAAACACCGCGCTCACCGCCGGGATATTCCTGGGAATTTCGGGCTGTGCCTCAGCAATCCTGGGAATCTTTTACGGGAGAATTGCCTGGAGGTTCCACCGGTACACGATCCTCACCATTACCCTTCTCTGCTTTGGAATCGGTCTGTGCAGTCTTGGGTTTGCCACGTCGCTTATCACCGTCGCGTTCGCAGTAATCCTGATCGGTATCGGCGAGGGGCTTCTGATGCCGACGATCTTAACCTCGATTGCCACCATCACGCCACGACAGTTCCTCGGGCGGGCAATGGGCGGTTTCTCCGTAGCCTTAAACCTCGGCCAGTTTGCGTCCGCACTTGCTGTCGTGCCCGTCATTGCCATTGCGGTAACCTACAGCAATATGTTCCTTGCATTCGGAGGTGTGGCACTGGTGCTCGCTGTGCCGTATCTTCTCGCGATAATAAAGAAAAAGTATTACCCGGCGGCACAGGCAGCCCGGAACAGCCTGCCCCTAGCCGCCCAAAAATAATTTTTTAAACGCGGCCGGTATGTTAGTATCACCGGGTGGTGCCCGGGATTTTTTAAAAAAATACTACACTCTTTAATGGTGATTAACTAAAACAGGATCCGGTTTTGATATCGGAGAATTTTTGCATCAGAATTTATTTTTAAAGCCATTCTTTATTACATCAAACGACGAAGGGGGTATAATGGCTATACTATATTGTGGAGAATATGAAAATAAGAACTGGCGAAGCTTTTCCGGGTCTTCGACAAATCAACGAGTCAGGCCACTATGCCCCAAATCAGCGTGTGCCGATTGGTACGATGAAAAATGTTGGTTTATACGAAACTATCCGGGCTGATCTCTCCGCCTGCGTTTTTCCCTTAATTTTCGGGTCCGATATTCGCGCTGCACCTGTTTAGTGTATTCTTTTTGTGTTTCTTTTGGGAAATCAAACAGGATCCAGGTTTGATATCAGAGAACGTTTGTGTTAAGATGAATATCTGAATTTTAGTTTTTCAGATCTGTTTTTGGATTGCCGGCCGTGTCTTTTATTGACTGACTCCAGACACGTACATGTAAAAAAAATACAAAAACGGGCACTCCCCGGTTCCCACCTCTGATAAGTTATTTATTAATAGGGTCTTCTGTCCAATTTTTAAAATATGACAGAGAGTGAGCCAGACTCATTAAAAATCGAAAATATCGTCGTTTCCGGATCGATTGCAGAGTCTATCGATCTGGAACTCATTTCAGATAAAATACCAGGCTGCGTACTCAACAAAAAGAGGTTCCCTGGTGCGGTATATCACATGCAAAACCCGAAATCCGCTGCACTCATTTTTGCATCGGGCAGGATCGTTATTACCGGTCTCATTACTCCTGAAGATATCCCGGTAGCGTTACAAAATCTTCTGAATAAACTCAAAAAAGCAAAAATACCCTGTCAGGATAACCCGCAGGTCGCCGTCAAAAATATGGTCTGCTCCTATAATCTCGGGAGCCCGTGCAACCTGACCAAGATTATGATTGAATTAATGGATAGTGAGAATATTGAATATGAACCGGAAGTTTTTCCCGGCCTTGTCTGCCGGATCACCGACCCCAAGGTCGTATTCCTGCTTTTCTCATCGGGAAAGACCATTATTACCGGGGGAACGAATATGGAGGATGTAGAAAGAGGCGTGGAGATTCTCAAGAAAGAACTCAGTATTGTTGACAATACCAATTAAAAATTAAAAAAAATTATTCCTTTTCACCGGATTAAAGAGGGATTTTCAAAGGGGATCTGCCGGTATCATGGCGGTCCGAACCGGTACGCTCCTTTCGGCACGTTCATCTCGAAACGTGCCCCTTTCCCCGGTTTCCCATTCTCAGTGATTGTGATGCCGGTTATCGAGAGGATCTCACGGGTGAGGAAGAGACCCAGACCGGTATTTTTCCCAAAGCCACGCTCAAACAGATGTTTTTTGTCCTCTCTGGTAATCCCGGCACCATCATCCTCGCAGATAAGGACAAGCCCCTTTTCAGTCTCATGGCAGGAGATGCGGATTTTCGTCATGGTATCTCCCCCATACTTCAGGGCATTGTCGATCAGGTTATAGAAAACCTTCTCGAACAAGGGATCTGCATACAGTGCGAGGTCCGACCGGTCAACCTCCACCCTTACCGCCCGCATGGGCAGGACCGCAACTGCCCGCCGGACACTTTCATTGATATTCTGCCAGACAGGTGCCGTTGTTCCCATATCCTCGTAGGCCTTCGTGAAGTCGATCTGGCTCCCGATTGTTTCAGCAATACTCATCTCTTTTTCAAGGTATCCCGGGATGACCGAAATACTATCCTGTTTCCCTTTTGAGAGTTCAAGATACCCCGAAAGGGCGATGAGCTGATTCTTGATATCGTGCCGGGTTATTGATGAGAGCATGGTGAGTTTTTTGTTTGCCCGCGAGAGTGCTTCCTCGCTTTTTTGAAGTTTGATCTGGGACCGGGCCATATTGAGTAACAGGAAGAAAACCGTGGCGACGATATCCATGAGGATCGTGGCGATAAAGAAGATTGAATTTACGGGATCCGGGTTTGAAAGCGAGTGATTCCCGGGGGTGATAATCGCTACAACGATTATCACGGTCCAGAAAAGGGCCGTGACCAGGAGGGCCATGGCAAAGCCGTACCTGAGCGACCGGGTTTCCGGTTCCCGGAACTGTATCGCGATGAGGGAGGTCGCAACAAAGCAGGGAACGATGAGCAGCCCTACGATCACGCCACGGATGACCACCGAATCGACACGGAACGTAAACCAGAAAAACAGGAAAGCGGATGGAATGAGGGTGCTGTAGACGATCAGGGGGAGCGTCCTTGACCTGAAATATTTCCCGGTACTGTCAAGCCGCATCATGACCGAGAGCGCGATCAAAAGATTTGCTCCCGTTGAGGAGAGCAGAACGGGCACGGATCCATTGAGCATGTACAGGAAATACCCGCAGGATGCGACCAACAGGGAAAGCATCCATGTCCTGAACCCGTCATAGGTCTTCTGGGTCTTCCAGAAGGAAAAAAGCAGGAGCGTGAGAACAACGTTGACGAGAAAGAGGATCAGAAAAAGGGTCCTGATATCGGGGGTCCACATGGTCTTACACTCCGCCCGGTGTTACCCCGCCGGACATTAATATAAGGTAATATGTTGGGAATATTTTCATTCTCATATTATGAATATTCGTAATCGATATTCCCGACTAACTCCTGCTCCTTATTTCCTGCTAAAAAACGTAGTGGGGGGTAGGCCCCACCCTCAGCCTGAGGGGGGAGGGGCCTCCTCTTCTGATCATAGCAGGGGGTACTCCCCTCAGCCGTACGGACCGGAGGGAGACCCCTCCCTTGTGGCTGAGGGGTAGGGGGTACCCCCCCTTTGCTCCATAAAGACGGCCACCGTTTCCTATGGACTTCCGACGGTACTCGTATCAACCGCCCATGACCGGCAAGGGGGGGACCCCTGCTCCCAAAAAATCGGTCGGGGGGGAGGGGGCCTCCTCTTTTTTGAATGAGCCACCCCCCACCCCCTCCTCTTTGCACATGAGGGGGGACTACCCCCCCCTCGTTTCCATCACCGCGACCTATGCTTCGCATGGAGTTTCACGGGCGTTACGCCGGACGCCCCGGTTCCCGGACGCTTGCCAGACAGGGGGGGTAGTCCCTCCTCTTGGGATCATGGTGGGGGGTACCCCCCGCCCATGTGGCTGAGCGGGTGGGGGGTAGCCCCCATTTGAGAATTGGCGGGATGGTTCCGGCTCAGATGGCAAACATCCCGATTAATCTCATGGGGAACAGATGGGAAACGATGATTGGATTGGCGGCAACAAAATAATTTAGATTTGTTCACCTACATCAATCTTAACCACATCTTCGGGTATAAATCCATATTCATATAATTTTGGTAAAAGTTTTTTCCCGAGAGTTTTATGCGCCTCTTTAAGAGAACTTAATTCGTTTTCGCACAATCCGGCATTTATTAGTGACATCTTTATTTGCCATAACCCAACGTCCCATGTATCTATCTTATAATCCAACCATCGGGTTTTATCGACGTTCTCATAAAAGGCCATGTATAGCATTCGACCTCTATTGAACACTTCTTGGGCTTCTTGAGATAGTTTGTATCCAACAATCCATTTGGCTAAGAATCGATCTTCATTTGTTGATATTGCTTGTAGTCCTAACTCGCTCAAACCGTGTTTCCATCCTTTAACCTCTTCCACGGTGTAAGGATAGAGGTTATTCCGGATTTGGTATATTTTGTCGAGATATTCTACGTCTTTAAGTGATACTGTGTTGTTATACTCTGAAAATACGCTCCAAATAGCACAATCTGTTACAAACTCCTCTGGCATATCAATAGTGGGTTGATAGAATTGATCTCGGTCATTAGTCCATGTTGCCGAAGGCAATCTCCTGACGGTGTGGATTATCATTGATTTTTCAAAGTTTTCCGATGTAACGGATTGTGCCCCGGCACTTATGTATGGTCCGGAAAATAAACCTGTGTTGTTTTGGTTCTGAAAATCGTTCCCTTTATACATTAAAGAACAAAGGAATCCAGGCGCAACACGGTTACGAGTGTCAATGTTCTCTAAACCAATGTTGATAGCACTTTTGAATGGAGGCATGATAATATTACATTTAGGGCGTTTCACCCATTTACTCAAAAAGCGTTCTCGATTCTCGCTATGAATTACTTTCGTACCATATTTCCATACGTTTTTATCGTAAACGTCAAGTTTAATATTCTGTTCTTCAATTTTAAGGGGCTCTCCTAAATTCCAAACTAAAAATCCAACGGGGAATTTGCTTTTACTGCCGTAAAAAGATTCAGAGGAGAACATAAAACCACGTTCAAACTTATAATGAAAAGCGTTATCTCTCAACATCTGGTCATTGTTTGCATTGAGGTATTTTAGTTTAGAGAACAAACCGAGATACGCCTATTTTCCACCGAACTCCTTATGGATTCTGTATATAAACTGTGCAAAAAGTTCTCGACTTGTTTCCCCCATTTTTTCCTTTTCCATGAGCTCGCGGATTTTAGTCATGGATACAGTGTCTTTAGATGTCTTTCCAGTTTCCATTCCTACGGTATTACTGGTGGCAAATGGTGGGTTTATGAAGATAATCCATTTTAGGTTAGGATTTAACAAATCTTCATAAAGTTTCTTGGGCATCTTCACATTAATTGGCTCTATTGAATCTTGAGCAGGATCGAGTGTTGGGATATCATCGTTCAAATAGTCATATTGAAAGACTGTGGCTGATGGAAAAATCCTTTTACAATATTTGGCGTCGTCTTCAAGCAGGGTGGAGATATAACATTTTTCCAAAGTGGATGTTGGGAGCGTAAATTCAAGGTTCCCAGTCCCGGCTGCCATATCCCAAAATCTCCAATCGTTTTTCTTCCACCATTCCGCGCCGATAGTTCTCTCAATATATTCTGATCCTTTTCTCGCAAACGCAATCGGTGTATAAAACTCTCCGGTGAATCTTCGTTCATAATCTTCTGAAATACGGTCAATTTTTTGCCTAATACCATAAATAACCTTTAAATCGTCCACTTTATCATAAACGCTCCAAAAATAGTTGTAATCGTCAATGGGTATTGGTTTGATTTTTGCGTTTCCCTCTCCGAGATCGAAAACCACCTCATTCCCTTTGAAAATACTAGATTTGTCTTTTTCAACATCTGCGATAAAATATTCTGTCGCCTTCCGACTATTTTCAACATATTTCCCAAACAAGTTTTTCCAGTAATCGTAAATCTCTAAGAAATTATCTTCCGTAATGATCTTTCTGTCATAATCGAGCAAGCGCGATTGAGCCTCACGCGCTTCAGAATATTTCTTAATGAAATTTTTCTCTTCTTCTTCTAATTCAAAATTATAAACGTGAAGGTTTATAGTAAAAGGGTATTCCATTACATCCTTCACTAAATTTGGGCAGGGAACGCTCGGAGCCCTATCCCAATCGTATTTATTCCGTCGCGTGTCGTTGTAAAAATCTTTGTATTTCTTTGTCTCAAAAATGAGTGCCTCTTTTTTATTTACTATACAAATTGACGGAGGGATGGGTTTTGTTCCACCTCCGAACTTTAATTCCCGAATATAATACAACGTTTGGGCAATTATTTTCGCTCGGATAGGGCGGCTTACCAAACTCTGGTCATATTTGAACTCATACAAAATTTGCTTAGAATAGTGGTCATATCTTTGTTTGGTCTTAATTTTGAAATTAAAGTATTTTGCAAACTCTGATTTAACTTCTTCTTCAGTTTCACAATCTTTTAAGTGGTCAATTAATCTCCCTTTCACAACGATTCACCAAGAGAGGATTTTCATCCGTCTTAATAGAACATACAAGCACTATGGCATAAATGTGTTATTGAATTATGGGGTGCGCTTGCCTACCAAAAAGTCACGCCACGCATCATGATTGGTGCAAATATCAAAAGTCACTAAGACGCGCCAGAACCTTATAGACAGCTTACCAACCGCGAGTTATCACATGCACTGAAACTTATCAATCAACCGTTAACCTATCAGAACCCAATAAAGTAAGCAAGAAATAGAACTAAAAACCAGCTTTTAAAAAGTGAAAATTATTCCTTCTTCTCCGGCTTCACCCCATCCACCGGAGCCACCGGTTCCTTCCTCTTCGGCCCCGCCACCGTCACCTTAATCACGCCGCCCCGGGCCGTGAGGGCTACCGGTACTGCGTGTCCATCGTGAGGCACTTTGTCGGGCAGACCCCGGCACAGCAGGCGCAGACGATGCAGCGCAGCCGGTCGATCTGCCGGATCTTCTCCTTCGTCTCCACGCAGATGGCCTGCGTCGGGCACGTGCGCTGGCAGGACCGGCAGGTGATAAGATTGCCTGTCTGATGGTGAGAAGAGATCACCGATCATATACTTTCTTTCTCGGTCCCACTTTCAGAACAGAAATCAGCAATTGTGTATCATCAATTTCAAGGATGGCGCGATAGGCCCCGACACGCTGGTGATACCAGGGATATCCCTCACATCGTTCTGCTGTGCGGTGAGGATCTTCCGATAACGATTCAATTTTATCAACAATTCGTTTTGTGATTGAGGGAGGTAACTTCTCCAAATCTTTGCGGGAACGATCTGTCCAGAAAAAAGAATAACTCATTTAATCCCAAGTTTGGCACGTACTTCTTTGGTAGTGTAGACACGCCCCTGGCGGATATCTTCCTGGGCCTCGGCAATGTCCTTTAAATCCTGCTCATCCAGGAAGGCATCCGGGTTTTTGCATTTCCGCTTGACAAGCTCAGGCATGATACAATAACTATCCCCGGGTGAGATTATCAAACCTGCGATTGATGTGGTTATCAGAAGAGAACGGATTAAAATTACGTGAGAGAAGTCTTCATCAAATAGTTTGATTTAAAAAAAATTACTCCTCTCCCTTCTTCTCAGCCGCAGCCGGTGCCGGCCGACGTTCGCGCCGGAAATGCCGATCTGTCAGATGCCTGCTCACAATAACGAGCGTTCCCGGAGGACATCTAACAATACCTGCAGGTTCTGGTTCAGGAATTCCAGGTCTTCACCTGACAGGTCTTTCTCCGGATGTGTGTTCTCCGGCTGGATCCCGAGCAGCGTAACCTCCGTCCCGATCTCCCGTTCAACATAGTCCATGACAACCGAAAGCGGGAGGGCATGCGTCGAAAAGAGACTTGCCTGGATATGCTCAGGGTCGATGACCGCGATCGTGCCGGGCCGTACTCCCATATCGGCTGCGTCGAGGAAAAGGGTGTGGTCCGGCCGGAACCTGCGGAGGGGGCCGGTGATACTCTCCGGGACCGTACCGGCAAAGAATACGCCGACATCCGATAAGTGCACCTGATCAATCTTTTTCGCCGCATCCATGCCAAGCCGGTCAAAGGGCTGGAGCTCGTCGCCGATACCAACGACCGCAATCCGGCGGGCATCCTTAACCCTGAGCCGCAGGGATGCCCCGGGATCCTCGCCGGAAAACGGGTTCACGTAACCACGATCTCCCCGTCAGTACCTGAACTCGAGAGCTCATTTTTCAGGAATATCGCTCCGGTCGGGCAGTGCCGCTCGCAGAGGCCGCAGCGGATGCACTTGTACAGTTTTACCTGCGGCCGTTTCTTCCGGGTAAGGGTCTTCCCGTTGAACTCGACCTCACGCGGGCCGTCGATCATGGTGATGGCCCGGGCCGGGCAGACAAGGGAGCACTTCGAACACCCGATGCATTTCTCATCGGTAATGGCAACCCTCCCGCGGAATGCTCCCGGGATCGGGACTTTTTCCTTCGGATAGAGGATCGTGATCGGCCGTGACAGGAGGTTTTCAAACATCTCCCCCAGGACACTCATGCATACACCCGGAGATAATTCATGACGAGGACGATCCCGACCTGCAGGATGGAGGCGCTGGCGATATATTTCCAGCCGATATCGTTCAGCTGGTCGATCCGGATACGGCCGGTTGCCACTTTTATCGATGACAGGATCAGGAGCACGGCAAGGGTCTTTACAAGAAACACGAAAAAGCCGATGACCACTTCAAGCCAGGCCGGTGTGACCGCCCACGGGATCAGGGGGCCGCCCAAAAAGACGGCCGCAACAAGTGCGCTCCCGACGACAAACGACACATCGATCGTCAGGTCCATGATGGCGAGCCTGCGCCCGGTCAGTTCTGTCCAGGGCCCGGCAACAATCTCGGTCTCCGCCTCGGGGATATCGAACGGTGTCCTCTCCAGTTTTGCCTGGAGCCCGATCAAGGCAATAATAAACCCGATCGGCTGGAGGAAGACAAACCACATGTTTTTCTGCTGCCAGGTAACGATCTCCGAGATTGACCAGGTGCCTGCCATCAGGGCCGGGGTCAGGAGCGCAAGGAAGAACGGTACCTCGTAAATAAAGAGCTGGGTGACTGAACGGATCCCCCCGATGGCAGAGAAGATGTTCCGGGAGAGCCAGCCTAAGAGGAAGAGCACGATGGTCGGGAGCGACATGAGATAGAGGACGACCACGAGGTCGCCCTGGAATGCGAGGGGGCTGTTCCCGACGATGGGGATGTAGAGATATGCGGTCATGACCGCGGCAAGGGCAACAAGGGGTGCTGCATCGAATATCACCCTGTCCACACCGGCCGGATCGATGACCTCCTTCCCCAGCATCTTGATGAAATCCGCAAACGGCTGGAAAAACGGCGGGCCTACCCGCTGCTGCATCCTGGCCGCGATCTTGCGATCCAGGAACGCAAGGAACAGGGCATACAGAAAAAGGAAGAAAAAGCCCGGGAAGATGAAAATATAGATTACTCCGGACATGGGATCAGTCATGGTCGCTCCTGCCCCTGATCGCGGGAACGGTTGCGCCATATCAACTCATCAAGGCTCATTACTCCTGTTTTTTTATTCTGGTTGTCCAGAAGCGTGATCCTTGATGTGCATGACAGGCATGGATCGATTGCGGCAACAATCACGGGTAAGTCAGCAAGGTTCTGGTTGACGAGGCACATGGCAACCGAGGTCCAGTTCGCCAGGGTCGGCGTGCGGATATCGACACGTTCCACCTTGTCAGTCCCGTTTGTCCGGATAAAGTGCACCAGCTCTCCCCGCGGCGCTTCGTACCGGGAGAGAATTTCCCCGGTGGGTGCATTCCTTGGCGCGGTGACACGGATTGGTCCTTCCGGGAGATTTTCAAGGCAGTAGCGGACAATCCTGATGCTCTCCCAGAGTTCCCCGATGCGGACACGCGTCCTGCCATAGACGTCCCCGTTTGTATCGGTCACCACGTTCCAGGGCACGTCTGCATAGGCAAGGTACGGGTCATCCTTCCGGATATCATAGTCCACACCGCTTGCGCGTGCCGTCGGCCCGACGGTCCCGTACCTGAGAGCCTCCTCTTTTGAGAGCTTGCCGACACCCCGGAAACGGATGAGCATGGTCTCCTCTTTGTTCACCATGTCCACGTATTTTTTTATCCGTTCTTCGAGATTTGGCAGTCGCTCCAGGGCGGCAGTCACCTGCGCAGGCGTCAGGTCACGGCGGACGCCCCCGACTTCGTTCATACCATAGTGGACGCGGTTCCCGCTCATCTCCTCGACCGTATCCTGGATCGCTTCGCGGTCGCGCCATGTCCACATGAAGAGGGTATTGAACCCGATAACATGTGCAGCCACTCCCAGCCAGAGAAGGTGGCTGTGCATCCGCTCCAGCTCGGCGATGATCGTACGGATGTACTGGGCACGCGGTGGGATCTCGAGCTGCATGATCTCCTCGATTCCCTTGGCAAATGCCGTTGAGTGGGCGTGGGAACAGATCCCGCAGACCCGCTCCATGAGGGGGAGGACCCGGATAAAGTCGCGCTGTTCCGCCGCCTTCTCAACTCCCCGGTGATTATACGAAAGGTCAAGTTCGAGGCGGACAATCTTTTCACCGTCGACAACAACCTTGAAATTCACCGGTTCCTTGAGGGCGGGATGATGCGGGCCGATGGAGACAACAACTTCGGGCATTTCTAGGTCCTCTCCACTTTTATGCCCCCGTAGAAGGTATCCGGGCCGGGCTTCCAGTCCTTCCGCAGGGGATATTCGTTCGCCGGCCAGTCCTCATTTAACATGATCCGGTTCAGGTTGGGGTTGCCGGTAAAGACGATGCCGAAGAGGTCGTGGATCTGCCGTTCGTAGATCGCCGCCGGGGGGAGGGTATCAGAGGTTGTCGGGATCGCCGGCTGATCCCGCGTGAGTTCAATGGCGATAGAAAGGACCATGCGGTGAGGGCCGGTCAGGTGGTAGATCAGTTCAAGCGTCCTCGCATTATCCACAGCACTGATGGTGATCAGGCGGTCGCACCCGAACAGGGCCTGGACTATTTTTATCGTGTCATGGACCTTGTCCGGTGTCGTTGTTATCCTGATACGGTTTTTCCGGACCAGTTCCGAATTCCCGAATTCCTTCATCTTCCCTGCGACGATATCCAGCGTCAGCGGGCCGGTCATGGTACCACCTTACAGATGTTCGTGTCTGTACCGATAACCGGGACCGCCTTTTTCTGCCGCCACTCCTTCCCGCCATGGGCCGCATCCTCGTGGAAAAGGTTCAGGCATGTCACCACGCCATTGATGATCTCGTCCGGACGCGGGGGGCATCCGGCGACATAGACATCCACCGGGATGACACAGTCGACACAGTCCATGACATGGTACAATCCATAGAAAGCCCCCCCTCCGGCACCGCAGGCACCCATGGCGATCACATATTTCGGCTCGGGTATCTGTTCCCACACCCGGCGGAGACGGGACGCCTGTTTGAGCGTGACCGGGCCGGTGACTATCAGGATATCCGCATGCCGGGGCGAGCCCTTGACAAGGATCCCGAAACGCTCGATATCAAACCGGGGCATCAGGCACGCGATGATCTCGATATCACAGGCATTGCAGGCACCGCTGTTGAAGATCGTAATCCAGGGTGATTTCATCCGCGCCCAGTTCACGAGACGCTGGCTCAGGTCGGCTGCCGGGACTGCCATGGTTAATCATCACCTCCGTGGGAAAATATAAACCCATGGATCAGGACACTTCCATAGGCATTGTGCAGGAAACCACGAACGTCCTGTGGCTGCCCGTTCGGGACACCGGTATACACACAAATGCATGTTCTCATTGCTCCCACCTCAGGACCGTTACCGCAACCGCCATGATGACCAGGTACCCGAGGGGCCCCCAGAGGGGTGCATCGGGGGGGGAGGTTGCAAGAACGAGTGCTGCCACGTGCACGACCGTGAAGAACAGGGCCACGTAGAAGAACTGGTACCCGGGCTGCCAGACCTGCGCCACCGCAACCTCGCCGCCAACGTAGGGCATGGTCTTGTTGACGGACGGTATAGATGCCGGTGCAACCGTGCGGGACCACCAGTAAATCAGGCACCCGATCACAAGAGCATCCGCCATGATGGTGATCGGCGATGCCATGAGATCCCACAGCAGCATTCATGCCACCCCCCACGTGAAAATCTGCGCGGCTGCATGCGAAATCCAGCTATAGAACGGTTCGGGAAAGATCCCGAGATAGAGCGTGGCTATCGCCAGCACCACCACGGCTGAAAGGACACTCAGGGGGATCCCCGGTCTGGCTGCTGCCGGCTGGCCCGTCTGGTCTGTTTTACCCCCGGGAAACATGAGGATTGACAGGATCGGGACGTAGTACCCGAGCGAGATGCCGGTGTTGAGTTCGAGGATCAGGCCAAGTACGATCCCTCCCCACATGAAGGTGGCGATACCTGACTGGATAACCAGCAGCTTGCCCAAAAAGCCGCAGGTGAAGGGCTGCCCGATCAGCCCGAGGATGATCACGGTAAAGGAAATACCGAGAAGGGGGTTTTTGGCACCCAGCCCCTTCATCTGTGCCGTCTCAGAAGACCCGGCACGTTCCGTGAATGCATCGGCAGCGATGAAGGCGCCGCTTTTCATGACACCATAGGCGACGGCATAGAAAAGACCGGCGGCAAATCCGAACGGCAGGCTGTACAATAAACCGATGCCAAACCCCAACAGGATGTATCCCATCTGGGCGACACTGGAATAGGCGAGGACGCGGCGAAGATCCCGCTGGTTGAGCGCGAGGAGATTTCCCGCGGTCATCGTGATGACCGCAAAGAATGTCACGACAATCCCTATGGTCCGGGGAACAGAGACACTGCCTGGCAGGGCGGAGAGCGAGAGGAACAATGCGATCAGTACCCCGATCTTCGTTGCCCCGGTCATGATCGCGGTAACACCCGCGGGGGCCCGGCTGTATGCATCCGGAAGCCACGTGTGCAGAGGAAAGATCGCAAGTTTCACGCCGTACCCGATCAGGATAAGGAGAGCCGCAAATACGATGAGCACCTGGTCCCCGCCAGCAAGGGCACGGGGCAGTTCTGACAGGCTTAAGGTATGCCCTTCGGCATACAGGATGGCCACACCGAGGAGGGCGGTGATGGTCCCTGCCACTCCCTGAATGAGGTACTTCATGGCGGAAGAGAGTGCCGCCGGGTCTTCCTTGTACCGGTAGGCGCATAGTGCATACGCCGGGATTGCCGAAAGCTCGACCGTGACAAAAATGGTAAAGAGATCGCCCGAGAACCCGATTGCCACCGCACCGGCAAGTGAAAGGAGAAAGAGCGGGTAATACAGGTGGACCGGTCCTTTGGGATCGAGATTTCCCTGGGATGCCAGCGCTGCAACGGCGCCAACACCGGTGATAAGAAGCCCGCCCGTAAGGCCGACAAAAGGCATGGTGCCGGGTGACGACCCTGTTATCACCGAGAGGAGGAGACAGAACGCCGCAAGGAGCCACAGTGCCGTAAGCGCCCCGGTCCAGCGGCGAAGTCTGACGGGAAGGATTTTCGCGATAATGTATACTGCCACACCGCCTATCGCGACAAAGAGGGGGACGGAAACCGCAATGCCGGCTGGCGTCACAGGCTCACCCCAACAATGACGAGGGCAAGGACCGCAACCAGCACGCTCCCGAAGACTGCCAGGTTCCAGTTTATATCGCGGTTTTCCATTCCCATGGCAGATTTCCCGATGCGGGTAAGGGTATTGCCGGCATCTTCCGCATAACCATAACACGCCCTGAATGCCGCCTGGATCGCCCCGGCACCCGTGGTAACGCCGTGGCCAGCGGCCACATACACGGCGTCAAAGTCGTTTACGTGTACATCGTGGGGTTCAAGCCACCTCTTCCCCACGGTAAAGAAGAAGAGCGCTGCACACCCCAGGATCAGGAGAGCACTACCCAGGAGTACAGGATCATATGCCAGGAAAGTGGTCGGGTAGGGAAGGAGGGCATAGAGGAGGGAGGGGTAGATCCCGACGAGGATGCACAATGCGGCAACCGCGAGCATGGCGGCCTGCATGAGGCGAGGGGGATCCGAAGCCTCCGTATCCCCGGGCCGCAGGAATGCGAAATAGCCCAGCTTGAGGAACGATACGAACGTCCCGAATGATGCGATCTCAAGGAGCACCCAGAGCCAGATGCTCACGTGCTCCGCCGCCATGAGAACCATTCCTTTGGAGATGAAACCGTTGAAGAGCGGTACGCCCGAGATCGAAAGCGCGGCGATCCAGAATGCAAGGGCAGTCACCGGCATCTTCTTCTGGAGCCCGCCGATGCGGCTGAGCAGGTTCTCGCCGGTCTTCCATATGATCACGCCGACTACCATGAAGAGGAGGGTCTTATAGAGGATATTGTTGACGAGGTGGGCCATGCCGCCGTCCAGACCGAGCTGCCCGATCCCGTTTGCTGCACCCAGCCAGCCAAGGATTCCGATCCCGGCGACCATGTAGCCAATCTGCGAGATGATATGGTAGGACAGGAGACGGCGCATGTCGTTCTGGAAGACCGCAAACGATACGCCGTACACGGCCATGAGCGCCCCCATAAAGGCAATGTATT
>JACTVF010000377.1 GCA_019695435.1 Methanoregulaceae archaeon
CGCGATCGCACTGGTCATGATGGTCGACCTCCTCTGGTGGAGTAAAGCATGATGAACATCGGGCCTGTGTTTGGCTGCCGCCTGAGTACCGGCGCGGCGTAGAGCTCCTCTATGGAGCGCGGTTCATTCCGCCCAGGTCCCTCTGCCCAATCCGGCCTCCGGGTCGTCCGCCTATCGACCGGTGCGGGCAAACTTTCGACAACAGCAATGCTTTGCACGAACTCTAAACATCCGGCGGTCTGTTAGCCTCTTCCGCCGGAAAAATGCCACTGAAGCGTCTGATGGTTTGACGCGTTCAGCCTGTACCGGGAGATTACCGCGGGGAAGTTCCCGAATACCCGCTCCCGAGGGAAACTGAAAGGGCGCAGATTCAATTCCTGCCAGTGGCTTTCAATGAACAATCCCGCTCATCTACGACATGTCTTCAATCCCGGTATCTGGTGCCGGCTTTCGCTCATCGAAAAGATAGCGGTTGTGCAGCTCGCCATCAGCGGGACAGCCCTGCTGCTGCTTGTGGTGTTGGTGATGAGAAAGTGAGGCAGACATGATTCCCCCGCGGATTTTCTACGAAGATAAGGAACTGACGCATGTAAAATGCCCGCGGGAATATTTTCCCGCTCTTTCTCTACGAGTCTGCATATCTTGTAAATGGCATACGAGCATTCAGCTCCCACCAAAAGATCCACCATACGTCGTCTGCCATCTCGAAGGCGAGTGGTACAATGCGGCGTTGACATCATGACCGCAAAAAAGAAATCCGGGCAAAAACGCCCGGCGAAGTTGTCAAAAGCGCCGCAGAAACGACCCGGAGCGACCAGTAAGTACGACCCGGATCACCACCCGTTCATGGCATGGGCGCTTGCGATCCGGGGCAAGACCAACAAAGAGATCGCCGCCGGGCTTAGGATTTCGACCGGCACCCTCTTCACATGGGGCAAGGAACACCCCGAGTTCCTGAGCTCCCTAAAAGCGGGCAAGGATTCAGCGGATACAAAGGTTGAAAGCTCTCTTTTCATGAGGGCTTTCGGCTATGAATACGAAGAAGTCAAAACTGAAGAAGGCCCCGACGGTACGAAAATCACCCGGACCGTCAAGGCAGTACCCCCTGACACCACCGCTATGATCTTCTGGCTCAAGAACCGCAGGCCGAAAGAATGGCGCGACAAGCACGAACTCACCGGCGATGCCGGAGGCCCGCTCGTTGTCAAGGTCCTCAAAGGCGTCAGCATGGAGGATCTATGACCGGCCCGCTCGTATCGGTCATCATCCCGGCCTATCACGCAGAGAAGTTCATCGCCCGGGCCCTGGACAGCGTCAAAAAGCAGACATTCCGGGACTTCGAGGTTATCCTTGTTGTCGACGATTTCCAGCACGATCGGACCGGCGATATCGCAGCAGAATACCTCCCAAAACTCAATATTATCCCGGTTTTCAGCGAGAAAAAGACCAGCCCGGCCAACGCCCGCAACCGTGCGATCGAGAGGGCAGAAGGAAAATACCTCGCATTCCTCGACGCCGATGACGAATGGCTGCCCCACCACCTGGCGAATGCAATCTCTTTTCTCACGCAGAACCCGGGTATCCAGGTCTACTATGGGATGTGCGTCAACATCTTAGGCGAGCCGGTCGGGTTTCACGGCCGGCCCATTGAAAACATCAACCAGTATTGCACGGCCCCCCACTCTGCAATTGTGTGCGTCAACCCTCCCCCGGCATTGTTCGACGAGCGGTTAGCCGCTGCCGACGATTACCTCTGGCTCCTCGAAATGCACCGGAAGGGCGTTAAATTCCATTTCAACCCCAAGCTGGAGTCCAACTATCACATGCACGGCGGCAACCTGACCGGAGAGGCACCCGGCTTCTGGCGGCAGATGTTCCAGGTCCACTGGTACGACAAGACGCCCGGCTGGGACTGCCTCACCATGAAAGCCCCCACCGACATCCAGGTCGAGCCCACCACTCGGTGCGGATTGAAGTGCAAGATGTGTATCCGGTCGGCCGACCAGGAGATCCGCGATATCACGCCCGAAACGCTCTGGAAGATCCTTACGGCGCACCCGGAAAGCAGGCTGGTGAAACTGCAGGGGCTGGGAGAACCGTTCATGCACCCGCAGCTGGACATCCTGGCGATGATGGTACGGGCTGCCGGGAAGTATGCGATCACTATTACGAACGGCCAGCCGGAGAACGTCGTCCCGTGGTCCCGGTATTTCAACGAGGTTATGTTCTCGCTGGACTACATCAAAGGGCCGGCGCCGGCGAGCGCTCACGAAGGCAGCCCGAAAAAGGTTATCGGGAAAATCCTCGAAATCAAGGAGAAATACCCGGAAGTAAACCTCACCATCAACCAGGTTATCTCGGCAGATACCCGCGATCGGGACATATGCGACGTCGAGACGTTCTGCTCGGACCACTGTATCAAACTCATCAGAAACCGGATCGCGAACTGGCATAGCAACCCCTCAAAAGGAATTGCGGAAATGGTTGCCCTGGACCGGGCCATACACGGACCGCTCGATCCATTCGACCCCCACTGTCCCTGGGGATTTACGTGGGCATATTACGACGCCCGTGGCAGGCTCCATCCCTGCTGCGTCCGGATGTCCGATGAATATTTGATGGACGGCGGCTGGAACGATCCGGCCATGCAGGAATTCCGACGCCAGCGGCTTGACGGGGGCTGTGAAACGTGCAAGAGGTGCCCGGATTGACCGCTGCTGCAGCCGCCCCCCCCTATCTCATTATTGAAGACCCAAAAGGCGGCAACGCCAAAGCGTTCCAGCCGTACGGGGGCGGCCTGCAGATCTGGAAATGCAAGGCGCCGGAAGTCATCATCAGCGGACCGGCAGAGACCGGCAAGACCCGGACCTGCCTGGAGAAACTCGATGCCCTCATGTGGAAATATCCCGGGGCTCAGGCAATCATCGTCAGGAAGACCTACCACAGCCTCAAGATGACCGTGCTACTCACATTCGAGAAAAAGGTGCTCGGCCCGGGCTCGCCGGTCGTGAAACTCGGCGGCGAGCATCGTGAAGGCTATGTGTACCCGAATGGCTCCCGGATCT